>CAIXFP010000507.1 GCA_903918705.1 uncultured Pseudomonadota bacterium | reverse complement strand
GACGACGATGGTCGGGCACGACGGAGAGGTGGTTCGAGAGATGGATCATGGCAAAGACCTAAGCAATCAATTTGTTAGGCACTCATCTTGCAGCACTTTCTTAGCATTGAACAGCCCTGGGTGTGGGAGGAGTTTGTTGATGCGCGGGGCGAAGCTATGCAGCACCCGCAACAGGGAGGCATTGTCGCCGTGCAGGCTGGCGCCCATGCCGTGCATCTCCAGGTGCAGCGCCAGGCCGAGCAGACGGGTGAGTTCGGCGGCGAGTTCGAGTGGGTCACCGTGCGGGCCCCAGTAGCGCGGTTTCAGGCCGGCCTGTTGCAAGGTTTGCAAGGTGTAGGCGGTGAGCGCGCCGGTCTGCGGGCTGGCCTGGACAAATGTGAGGTCTTCCGATTCGGGCCGGTAGACGTGCTGGCGGACGATTTCACGGAAATCGTCTTCGTCTATATCCTTGCCGACCGCCTGTTGTGCCTGATGCCAGTCCTGAACCAGATCCATGCGTTCAGCGCGCAGCCAGTGGCTGAAGTGCATTGCCCAGTCAGTACGGTTGATCATTTCTTCGATGACACTATCCAGGCGCGAGGGCTTGCCTTGCATGGGTTGCAGGTAGCCAGTAGGTTCCCCCGCTGCATCCAGAAAGACGATGGGCAGGCTTTCGCGCTGGCAGGCAGCCAGTGCGCGAGCCTGCCATTCCACGCGCGGCCCGGCGATGACGCGGGCAAGCCGGCTCAGGGGATAGCGCAGCGGCGCCTTTTGGGCGATGCGGACGATCAGCGCGGGTCCATCGGCGCCAACCTGGGTGGGGTTATGGCCATACAGGTAGAGCGGCAGCCGCTGAGTGGGTACGGCGCTACGGGTCGCTGTTGCAATGACTTGGGCAGACATCAGAAGGATTCCTCTTCGTCATCGGACAGCAGAGGGTCGCCTTCGGCTTTGAGATGTCTGGCGAGGATGCGGCACTGGCGCAGAAGCAGGCGTCGAGTGGCGGCGGCGTGGGTTTCGTAATCCTGATAGAAGGCGGCGCGCCCGGCTTTGCCGAGCAGGCAGGCACTTTTGTCCTGGCTGAAGTGGTCTTCACGCAGGGTGCGGTCACGAAACAGGTGCCAAATTTGGCGGTCGAGGTGCGGACGCAGGGGTTCGATGAGGTCGGAGGCGAGCGACTCGCGTCCAAAGCTGGGGCGGTGATAGAACCCGAGCAGGGGATCGAGCCCAGCCATGTGGCAGGCGCGCACGGCGTCGAAGTGGAGCAGGGTGTAGCCGAGAGAGAGACAGGCGTTGACCGGGTCGCGTGGCGGGCGGCGGTTGCGGCCACTGAATTCGAGCGACGGGGGAAAAAGAGCGGCCAAACCCTGGAAGTAGGCGCGCGCGGCTGCGCCTTCAAGTCCACGCAAGCTGGCAATTTCGATTTGTGCATGAGCGAGGTTGTCTTGCACTGCATGCAGGCTGCCAAGTGCATCGGTGAGCGGCTTACGGCACCCCGGGCGGCTTTCCAGGGCACTTTGCAGCAAGCGGATTTGCGCGCGGGTCTTGGCGCTGACTTGACGCTTTGCCCAGGCGGTGCACCAGTTCAGGTCGAACACGCGACTGCTTTGCGCCAGTCGAATGCCGGCATCGTTGTGGGCGAGGCCGAGGACGATGGCGACCCGTTTGCTGTGGCGTTTGGAGAGCAGCAGCGTGGACACCCCCGCTTCCGCCAGCTTGGTGAGGACGCCGGCATCGAGCTTGATGCCGCCTTGCATGACCACGCGATCAAGCAGCTTCATAGGCACCGTGCCGCGCCGACCGGCCGGCTCATAGAGGGCGAGGGCTTCACCATCGAGGCGGATTTCCAGGTCGGACCGGTCGAGGATTAGGGTGGACATGGCGGCACCTCAGTGGATGTAGAACAGGTCCGGGTCGGCCGGGGTTTCCGCCTGGCCCAGGGTTTCGACGTGGGAGCGTGGGTCTAGGCCGATGAGCAGGAAACTGTCTTCCGCTTCTTCCAGCACCAGGGCCATATCGTGCAGCAGGGCGGTCTTTTCACCTTCGGAGAGCCAGCATTCGTAGGCGGATTTCTGGCCGCCGGTGGCGTAACCCTTGATCAGTTCCAGCGACAGCCGTAGCCGGCGCGGGTGGGCGACATCGTAGGCGGCGAGGTAGAGGCGGCGGTTGCTCATGGCGCGTGAGGAGTCAGTCCTTGAACGCGAGGTAGGCAAGCCCGCCGACGAGGGCTATGGTGCCGACGATGGCGACCGCTGCCAGGGCGGTGGTGGCTGCGGCGGATACACCGGCCACTTCCAGGGCGAGGGTGACGCCGCCGGCTCCGGCGCTGAGCTCGGTGCTCAGGAAGGTGGCCGTGGCGGGGGCCGCGAGGATGGGGACGCTCATTCCGAGTCTCCTTGGTCGTGGTTTTGGAAGGACTGACCGGAGTAGCAGCCGGCCAGTGCGATGGCGGCACCAGCCAGCACGGCGAGGATGATGTCCCAAGCGGACTGGGAGGGGGCCGGAGCCGTGAATTCCGCATCCCCTTTGCGGTAGGTGAAGCTGCTGGCGTTGTCGTTCATGCGGTGTTCCCTGCGGCGAGTGGTGTATGGGCTGCACTTTAGGTGCGGTTGTCGCGACTGGCGGCGCCAACAAGCTTGTGGGGTAGCAGGCGGGGCAAAAGGCGGTGGAGGATGGCAGCAGCGCCGTTTTCCTGACTCATCCGGGTCAGGGCCAATACGTACTACACTTCCACCCATATTCAGGGAAGGTTATGCATCCAAGCCCCGTTCTACCCATCGGCCGCTATCGCGCCCTCTTCGCCAGCGAAGCCGCACCGCGTTTTTCCGACTTCCCCGGCAATGTCTGGCGCGGAGCGCTGGGCCACGCGCTGAAACGTAGCGTGTGCGTGACACGGCAACCGCAATGTGGCGATTGCCTGCTGTATCGCTCCTGCCTGTATCCGTATTTCTGGGATACGCCGCCGCATGTTGGCGCAGAAAAGATGCGTAAATACGAAAACGCGCCGCATCCTTTCGTGCTGGATACCGATGAAGCGGAACCGCTGCGCCTGGATTTCACCCTCATTGGCCAGGCCAATCGCCATCTGCCGGTGTTCATCCACGCATTGACCCAGGCCGCCGCAGGACCGCGTGGCGTTTCCGGTAATGTCTTGGAACTGGTTGCGGTGGAGCAGGCGGTTTCCATCGAAGGCCACGACTGGCGCAGCATATTCGCGCCGGGTCAAAAACTCGAAGCCTTGCCAGTGCATACACCCGGCGTCCCGCCCACGTCCACCGAATGCAGCCTGGAAATCCTCACCCCGCTGCGGGTGAAGCGCGAGGGGCGCCATGTCGGCCCGCGCGATTTCATATTCGCCGATCTGTTCGGCAACCTGCTGCGGCGGATTTCCATGCTGACCTACTTCCACACTGACACGCCGCTGGATACCGATTTCCGAGCCTTGAATGAAGCAGCTCGGCAGGTGGTGGCCAAGGCCAAGTTGGAATGGGTGGAGCACAGCCGCTACTCGAAGCGCCAGCAGGCGGCCATGCAAATGGGCGGTGTGGTGGGGCGGCTGACGCTGGTGGATGCGGACCTCTCACCATTCTGGCCCTATCTCTGGCTGGGCCAGTTCGCCCACGCGGGAAGCGGCGCGACGATGGGGTTGGGGCGGTTTCGGATCATTGACGCACCTACCGCAAGCTTGCGAGTAGCTGCCAACCAGGCAGCCTGAACGAGAATGGCCACCATGAACTCAACCCAAACCGCTCCCGCCCCCCGCCGCATCCTGCTCGCCGTTACCGGCCTCACGCCGCAGGTCGTCACCGAAACTCTCTACGCACTGGCCTGCCGCATGGAGTCGCCCTGGGTTCCTGATGAAATCCACCTCATCACCACGGCCACCGGCGCGGAAAACGCGCGGCTCAACCTGCTGTTGCCGGAGGGCTGGTTTCATCGGCTGTGCGCCGACTACCGGCTGCCAGCCATCGGCTTCCCGGTGGAAAACATTCACATCCTGACTGACGCCGCTGGCCACGCACTCGACGACATTCGTACCCCGGAACAGAACACGCTGGCTGCCGACTTCATCACCGAAACCGTGCGCCGCCTGACCGAAACCCCGGATAGTGAACTGCACGTCTCCATCGCCGGCGGGCGCAAGACCATGGGCTATTACCTGGGCTACGCCCTATCGCTGTATGGACGTCCGCAAGACCGGCTCTCGCATGTGCTGGTTTCCGCGCCCTATGAAACCAACCGGGATTTCTATTACCCCACGCCCTACGACCACCCCATCCACCCGGAGCGGGGTGAAAAGGGGTCCACCCTGGATGCGCGCCATGCCAGGGTGGAACTGGCGGAGATACCTTTCGTCAGCCTGCGCCACGGCCTTCCTGACGCTTTGCTTACCGGGCGGGCCAGTTTCCGCGCTACCGTGGAAGCGGCGCGCGATGCACTCGGCCCCGCAACGCTGGCGCTGGACCAGGCCAGTCACCGGATTGAAGCGGCCGGAAAAGTGATCACCCTGGCCCCGGCGCAATTCGCCTTGCTCGCCATGTTCGCGCATCGCGCGAGGATGGGCGCCGCGCCTTTGCGCGCGCCGCTGAAAATGGAGTGCGACGAGGAATGGTCGCGTCAGTGCCTGGACGACATCATCGCTGCCTGCGGCAGCCTGCATGTCCCGGACAGCGTGGAGGTGGCCCTGCGCAATGGCGTCGGCGATGACTATTTCTCACAGCATCTCTCGCGTCTGCGCGCCACCCTCAAACGTGAACTCGGCCCCGCCGCCACGCCCTATCTCATCGACGATGGCCACACCCGCCCGCGCCGCTATCGCCTGGCCCTGGCACCCGAGGCCATCCGCTTCGGCTCCCTTTGACCTGAAAACCATCATGACCGACACCACCCTCACCTGCCCTAATTGCGGCCACGCCATCCCGCTTTCGGAAGCGCTCACTGCACAACTCTCCAGCCAGCTTGAAGCCCGCCTGCGCGCCGAACACGAAGCCAGCCTGAAAGCCGCCACCCAGGCCGCCGAAACCCGCACCCGTGGCGAGCAGCAACTTCAACTCGACGCCCTCAACCTGCGACTCGCCGATCAGACCCGCTCTGCCCGCGAATCCGAGACGCGCGAACTGGCGTTGAAACGCCGCGCCCTGGAACTGGAAGAGCAAAGCCGCACCCTGGTCGAGCGCACCCAACTGGAAGTGGAAGAAATACTGCGCGTCGAATCTGACGCCAGGGCCAAAACCTTGATCGCCCAGGCCGAAGCGCGCACCCGCCAGCAAACCACGCTGGAGCTTGACCAGATCAAACAACAACTCGTCGAAGAGCAAGCGAGAACCCAGCAAGCCCAGAAACGCGAACTCGAACTCGCCCGCGAAAGCGCCGAACTCAAACAGAAACAGCAGGAACTCGACCTGGAGCTGGAACGCCGCCTCGCCAGCGCCCGCGCGGAAGACGAAAAGCGCCTGCGCCAGCTCATCGGCGACGAGCAGTCCCTCAAGCTGGCAGAGCGCGACAAGCAGATCGAGGACATGAAAAAAGTCATCGACGACCTTCAGCGCAAAAGCCAGCAAGGCTCCCAGGAACTGCAGGGCGAAGTGCTCGAACTCGACATCCAGGCCGCCCTGGCCCAGCAATTCCCGCACGACGAAATCGCCCCGGTGCCCAAGGGCGTCAGCGGCGCCGACCTGATCCAGGAGGTGAAGAACGGCCAGGGCCAACCCTGTGGCCGTATCGTCTGGGAGACCAAGAACACCAAGCACTGGTCCGCCGCCTGGCTGCCCAAGCTCAAGGACGACACCCGCGCTGTCAACGGCAACCTCGCCGTGCTGGTGACCAGCACCCTGCCCGACGGCATGCACGAATTCGGCTTGCAAGATGGCGTCTGGATCGCCAGCCGCCGCGCCTGGCCGGCGCTGGCCGTTGCCCTGCGCGACCAACTCCTGCAAGTTGCTTTCGCTCACACCGCCAGTGAAGGCAAGCACGAAAAGATGGACATCCTCTACCGCTATCTGGCCGGCGACCCCTTTCGCCAGAAAGTCACTGGCATTGTCGAGGCCTTCACCGCCCTGCAAGAGCAACTCGCGCGCGAACGCCGGGCGATGGAAAAAATCTGGAAAGACCGGGAAAAACAAATCGAGCGCGTCATCACCAACACCGTCGGTATGTACGGCGAAATGAGCGGCATCCTCGGCGGTTCGCTGCCCGACATTCCAGCGCTGACGCTGGAAGGCACGGCGGGGTTGCTGGGGGAATGACCATGACAACAGTCACCGTTCATATCCTACTGGTTTCCGACCAGGCCGCGCCCAGCCTGCTGCCTGCGCTTGACCCCGCATTGAAGCCCGCCGAGGCCGTGCTCATGGTCTCCGGCAAGATGCAGGCGCGTGCCGAGGCGCTGGAGACCGTGCTGCATGAAGCCGGCGTCAAGACGACCCGCGTCGCGCTGGAGGATGAACATGATTTCGCCAAACTAGAAAACGCCTTGCTCGAAGTGGCGGGTACGCGGGAAGGCCAAGCCATTGCGCTCAACGTCACCGGCGGCACCAAGCTGATGGCCCTGGCCGCGCAATCGGTTGCCCTGGCTGCGGGATGGGCAGTGTTTTATGTGGATGTCGATACCGATGAAGTCATCTGGCTGGGCAAGGAAGCGCGTCGCCAACCACTCACTCGGCAACTGCGCCTGCGCCACTATCTGCGCGGATACGGCTTCACGCTCGAAGAAGGCGTCGCGCGCCCCCAACCTAGCCAACGACACAACGATCTACTGCGCACCCTGATTACTCAAGTGGGCAGCCTGGAGAAACCCCTCGCACAACTGAACTGGCTGGGGCAGAAAGCGGAAGAACAGAAGCACCTGAGCGTCCCTTTGTCGTCAGAACAACAGGACAGCCGTGGCCTCGACGCCTTGCTACGGATTTTCCAGGACGCGGGCATTCTGGCCGTTCAGGGCAATACGCTGACTTACGCCAGCGAGGCAGAACGCGGCTTCGCCAAGGGCGGCTGGCTGGAACACCACGTATTCAGAACCATCAGCGCGCTTTCGGGAGAACTTGGCCTGCGCGACAAGGCAGGACGACGTCATCTATTCCCGCGCAGGTCGCGCCTGGTTCAGGGCATGGGATAGCGCATTGATTTTGGGGCGGGGTGTGGATGCCGGATTTGTTGGTTGGACTTGATGTGGCTACGGAAATGGCCAGATGTTGGCTG
>CAIXFP010000506.1 GCA_903918705.1 uncultured Pseudomonadota bacterium | reverse complement strand
CCAAGGCCAAGAAATCCCTCGGCCAGCACTTCCTGGTGGACAGCCACTACATCGCCCGCATCATCGCGGCCATCCGCCCGGAAGTGGGCGACACCCTGCTGGAAATCGGCCCCGGCCCCGGCGCCATCACCCGCCCGTTGCTGGAGAAACTGGGCCATCTGCATGGGGTGGAAGTGGATCGCGACATGGTGGCGCGCCTGCATGAGGCATTTCCCGACGGGCGCCTGACCCTCCATCAGGCCGATGCCCTGGCCTTCGATTTCGGCCAGTTCGGCCCCGGCCTGCGAGTGGTGGGCAACCTGCCCTATAACATCTCCTCGCCACTCCTGTTTCACCTGGCCGAGTCCGCCGAGAAGATCCGCGACATGTGCTTCATGCTGCAGAAGGAAGTGGTGGATCGCATGGCCGCCGCGCCCGACACCCCCGATTACGGCCGCCTCTCGGTGATGCTGCAGGCGCGCTTTCGGGTGGACAAGCTGTTCGTGGTGCCCCCCGGCGCCTTCCAGCCGCCGCCCAAGGTGGACTCCGCCATCGTCCGCCTCGTGCCTTTGCCTGTGGCGGACATCCCCTACCGCGATGCCCGCGTGTTCGCCGAGGTGGTGGCGCGCGCCTTCGGCCAGCGCCGCAAGACTTTGCGCAACACCCTGAAGGGCCTGGTGGACACCGCCGTGTTCGAGGAACTGGGCATCGACCCGGTGTGCCGTGGCGAAACCCTGTCGGTGGCGGAGTTCGCCAGGCTGGCGAACCGGCTGTAACGCCGGCGCCGCGCCGGCTTCGTACTCCCAATCAGACCTGTGAGCCGGCGCCGCTGGCCAGCTTGTGCGCCGCCCGGGTGGTTTCCGGCAGGCGGTAGCGGCCGGTGCAGGCCAGGGTCAGGGCGATGGCGCTGGCCAGGCTGACGCGATGGCCGCCGGAGATATAGAGCGGCGCCACGCCCGGCCGCGTGCGCAATACCGCGCCGATCACCTCGTCCCGATCCCGCAGCGGCACCCAGTCGCCCTTGCCGGGACCGGGTTCGCCATGGCTGCCGATGAGGCGGCTCTTGCCGACGCCGATGCTCGGGCGGTCCAGCAGCACCCCCAGGTGGCAGGCGATGCCGAAGCGGCGTGGATGGGCGCGGCCCTGGCCGTCGCACAGGAACAGATCGGGCAATTCCGGCAGTTGCTCCAGCGCTTCCAGCACCGCCGGCAATTCGCGAAAGGAGAGCAGGCCGGGCACGTAGGGAAATTCGGTGGGGCGGCGCGCCACGGCGCTGGCCAGCGGTGTCAGCCCGGGAAAACGCAGTACCGCCACCGCCGCGCGGGTGATGGCGCCGCCCGCCTCGAAGCCCACGTCCACTCCGGCCACGGTGGCGATCCGGGCGGGGAGGCGGTCATCCCTTTCCACCCGCCCGGCCAGGTTGTGTTGCAGGGCGATGGCGGCGCCGGGCGCGAGATTCCAGGGATGTTCAAGGGCAAGGGGCATGAAGCCATTATGATGGCGGCGGTATCCCGACGGAGTGAGTACGTGGCAGATCAACTTCCCCAACGCATCGTTCCCGTCCTGGCCGGTGGCGGCACGCGCCTCGCGGCCCATGTCGGCGTTCTCACCGCCCTGGAAGACATGGGCATCGGCTACGACCACATCATCGGCGTTTCCGGTGGCAGCACGGTGGCGTCCCTGGTGGCCACCGGCATGGCGATGGACGAAATCAAAATCATCCTGCGCGATGTGGACTTCTCTCTTTACCGCGGCTATTCCCTGCTCAACCTGCTCCTGCACGGTGGCCTCTCCACCGGCCGGAAATTCGAGCAATGGATGGATAAACAACTGGGCGGGGTGCGCTTTCGCGATCTCAGGAAGGATCTGCACGTGGTGGCCACGGACGTGCGCTCCGGGCGCCCGGTGCTGTTCAACCGCGCCAACTGTCCCGATCTGCCGGTGTCGCGGGCGGTGCTTTATTCCATCTCGATTCCCCTGATCTTCCCCTTCCATCATTACGGCCATCATGTCCTGGTGGACGGCAGCATCCTGGCCGAGGACAGCCTGTTTCGCGACTGGGCCGGAGATGGCACCCCGGTGGTTTGCTTCCGCCTGCGCGACAAGCGCGTCGCCGCCGCCCATCCCTCGCGCAAGCTGCTGCCGGTCGCGGATTACCTGTTCATGCTGGTGCGTACCTTCATGAGCACGATCTCGCGGGAATACCAGTCAGAAGCCCTCTGGCTGAACACCGTGCTGATCGAAACCGAGGGCATGTCGCCCCTGGAGTTCCACATGACCCAGGAACAGAAGCAGCTGTTGTTCGACCAGGGCTATGCCACCACCCGGGAATTTCTGCCGCTCAAGCTGGCGCGTTCCGGGAATAGTTGAGGTACGCTGCCGGGCCACCCACTGAAAGCTCGCTGAGCAGGAACGGACCATGCAAATCGTGAAAAATACCGTGGTGACCCTGAACTATCAGGTGACCGATAACGACGGCAATCTGGTGGACGGCGGCGCCCAGCCGCTGGTCTACCTCCATGGCGGCTACGATGGCCTCTTTCCGAAGATCGAGGAGGCCCTGCACGGCAAGAATGTGGGCGACAAGTTGAGCCTGCGTCTGGAGCCGGATGATGCCTTCGGCGAATACGATGACGAACTGGTCATCGTCGAGTCGGCGGACGTCTTCCCGGAGAACATCCAGATCGGCACGCACCTGGAACAGTTGATCGAGGGCGAGGAGGAGCCGGCCCTTTTCACCGTCACCGATATCGCCGACGGCAAGGTGACGGTGGACGGCAACCACCCCCTGGCCGGCCTCGGCATCCTCTTCGACTGCACCGTGGCCCAGGTGCGCCAGGCCACGCCGGAAGAAATCGCCCACGGCCATCCCCACGAGGGAACCCACACCCACTGAGCGTTCGCGGGCATCGCTGCCCGGCCGTTCAGCGGTACGCCAGATCCAGCGCGTAACCGGTGGCCGCCAGGGTGCCGGTATCCAGGTCGAGGCGGACTTCCTGCTCTTCCCCGGAGGCCATGCCGGCATCGATCCGGGACCCCTTCGCCAGGTATTCGCCCGGCGAGAACACGCGCTGGGCGACGGGGGCGTCGCGCACGTCGGTGAGGGTGAGGATGATCTGCGGCCAGGTCTGGGTCTGGCTGGTGCGGTTGGAGAGCAGCAGGGTGAGGCGGGCTCGGGCGCTGTTTTCCGCGTCATGCTCCAGGGAGGACGCCGTGATGGCCGCCTTGTCCAGTTGCCGCGGCAATGCCACGGAGCAGCCCAGCGGCTGACATAGAGCCTGCAACAGCGGGCGCGTGGCCGGCGCGGCGGCGGCCAGGTCGGCGCGCAGGAACAGGGCGATCTGCAGCAGGAACAGCAGGATGAGCAGCATCGCCGCCAGGGCCTGCAGGTAATAAATCGTTCCCCGTGCCGGCCGCACGGTTTTGATCCGGGTCGGAAGTTCCGACAGCAGGATGGAGTCCGAGGTTTCTTCGTGGTGGAGCGGGCGCGGGCCACCCATGCCCGCCGCCAGCAGCCCGCCCAGGCTCTCCGTGAGCGGGATGGCGGGCGTCGCCGGCGGCATGGGCTGAAGTGGCGGAATCGGTTGAACCGGTTGAACCGGTTG
>CAIXFP010000505.1 GCA_903918705.1 uncultured Pseudomonadota bacterium | reverse complement strand
GACGACGATGGTCGGGCACGATGGAGAGGTGGTTCGAGAGATGGATCATGGCAAAGACCTAAGCAATCAATTTGTTAGGCACTCATCTTGCAGCACTTTCTTAGCATTGAACAGCCCTGGCCCTTGTCCGAGGCGTCGTTGCCGGGATTCAGCAAGGTGAGATAGGCACGGCCAGTGGGTTTGAATGACAGCGGCTCAAGCGGGTGGATGCGACCTTCCTGGTCGATCTCAACTTCGATGGTCTGCAACATGATCCGGCTCCCAGGAATTTGCCATTACACCGTTACGGCATCCAATCCAAATCCATCACCTCGTCCACGGTCCAGGGGCAGGTCTCAACGCACTCCGACAGTCCCGCTTCCCGAGCGGCCAGATCCACGGCGTCACCCCATACCGCCTCCCACCAGTGGACATCCGCCAGTTTGCCTTTCAGGCTGGAAGTTTCCTCCAGGGCGCGGGCGATGGCTCGGCGCTGGTTGCGGATGGTGATGGTCCAACTGCTGCCGCGCCGATCCGGTTGCAACTGCCACTTGAGCAGATGCGCCAGCAGGATGGCCATGCGGTTGGCCAGTTCGCGTTGTTCGCCCTTGCCCACGTCCTCGATCTCCTCGGCCAGATGCTCCAGGTCCAGTTGGTCGAAGCGCCCGGCACGCAACAACCGGGCCTGCTCGTTGGCCCAAGCCACCAGATCCTGCTCATATGCGATGGTTCCCATGGCTATTCCTTGCAGGGGACGACGCGCCGGATATTCACCCCTCACTCCTCCCGCCGCAACTGCGGGAACAGGATCACGTCGCGGATGCTGGGGGCGTCGGTGAGCAGCATGATCAGGCGGTCGATGCCGATGCCTTCGCCGGCGGTGGGGGGCAGGCCGTGCTCCAGGGCGCGGATGTAGTCCTTGTCCTTGAACATGGCTTCCTCGTCGCCGGCTTCCTTGGCCGCCACCTGGGCGTCGAAACGGGCTTCCTGGTCCTCCGGGTCGTTCAGTTCGGAGAAGCCGTTGGCGATCTCGCGGCCCACCATGAACAGCTCGAAACGGTCGGTGAGGTTGGGATTGACGTCGTTGCGCCGGGCCAGGGGTGAGGTCTCGGCCGGGTAGTCGATGATGAAGGTGGGCTGGATCAGCAGGTGTTCGGTGGTTTCCTCGAACAGGGTGAGTTGCAGGCCGCCCAGGCCATCGTTGGGGCGGAAGCCGATCTTGCGGCGCTTCAGTTCCGCGATGACAAAGTCCTTGTCGTGCAGGGGCGCGTCCTTCAGTTCCGGGTGGTAGTGACGGGTGGCGTCCAGGGCGGTCATGCGCGCGAAGGGGGCGCCCAGGTCGATCTGGTGACCCTGGTAGGGCACGGTCGTCGTGCCCAGCACCTTCAGGGCCACGTCGCGGAACATGGCCTCGGTGAAGTCCATCAGGTAGCGGTAGTCGCGGTAGGCCTCGTAGAACTCCACCATGGTGAATTCCGGGTTGTGCCGGGTGGAGATGCCTTCGTTGCGGAAGTTGCGGTTGATCTCGAAGACTTTTTCCATGCCGCCCACCACCAGGCGCTTGAGGTACAGCTCCGGGGCGATGCGCAGGTACAGCGGCATGTCCAGGGCGTTGTGGTGGGTGAGGAAGGGGCGGGCTGAGGCGCCGCCGGGGATGGGATGCATCATCGGCGTTTCCACTTCCAGGTAGCCGCGCACGGTGAAGAACTCGCGCATCGCCTGGATGACCTTGGAACGGATGATGAAGGTGCGCCGGGAATCCTCGTTGGTGATCAGGTCGAGTTCGCGGCTGCGATATTTCTGCTCGACGTCGGTGAGGCCGTGGAATTTCTCGGGCAGCGGTCGCAGCGACTTGGTCAGCAGCCGGATGCTGCTGTAGTTCACGGTCAGTTCGCCCGTCCTGG
>CAIXFP010000504.1 GCA_903918705.1 uncultured Pseudomonadota bacterium | reverse complement strand
CTTCGCTTCAATGACGAATCCAATATCAGCGACGCCCTCTATCGCAATGTCCTCAACTTCGACAGAGTATGGGCTTACCGTGGGGTTTAGCATTGAACAGCCCTGGGCCGAAGCCGGGCTATGTCTCGATCTAGGCAGGTCCAGGGGGTTGAGTGGTCAGAGGCCCTTGAGCATCACCCTGGCCTCCTCCATCTCAGGGAACCTGGCTGGTGCGGAGAGGGCGGTTTTGAGTTCATTCCTGGCTTCGGCTTTGCTGCCGTTTCGTGCCAGGGCCACGGCATAGTGATAGTGGATGGTGCCTGACTGGGTGGCGAGGGACGCAGCTCCACTCAGTAGCGACAGCGAACGTGCCAGATTGCCCTGGCCCAGGAGTATCCATCCCAGGGTATCCATCACGTTGGGCTGATCCGGAGCCAATTTGAGGGCCTGCTCGGCAGTGGCGGTGGCGCGGGGATCCTTTACGCCTTGGTAGAGGGTGGCCAGGTTATTGAATAACAGGGCATTGTCAGGAACCTCTTTCAGCAGGCTTTCATACTGGGCGATGGCTTCCCGGCTGCGCCCGGAGATCTGGTAGTAGCCGGCGGCATAGCCGCGCACCGTCGTGTCATCGGGATGACGGTTGAGCCAGTCGCTGAGTAGCTGGTCTGCCGTCTTGCCTACTCCCGAGAGGGCAAGACTGCGGTGCAATCCTATTAAGGTTGAAGACCCTCCTCCAAGTTTGAGGGCGTGTTGAAAGGCCTTGGTGGCCTGGGCATAGTGCTTTTGGACCAAGTGAATGTCGCCCTCACGCTCGTAGCCGAAGGGCGACTTGGGTTGCATCGTCTGGGCTTGCAGCGCGACTGCCAGGGCCGCTTCCGGCCTGGCTTCCCGTAGCTGAATTTGCATCAAGGCCGTTTGCGCCGGTTTGAAGTTGGCATCCAGTTTCAGCGCCTGCTGCAGGCTGTACTTGGCGGCGCCCACATCCTTTCCCGCTTGCTGGGCTTGGCTGAGGCGCAGGAAAGCCTGCGGCGAGTCGGGATGTTTCCGGGTGAGGGTGGAAAAGGTGGCGATGGCCCCTGCCGGATCCTTGCCGGCTAGTTGGGTGGCGCCCAGGAGGTCGAGCGCTTCGAAGCTATCCTGATTCTGGTCGACAGTGTCCTTGGCCTGGTTCAGGGCGTCATGGATCTTGTTCTTCGCCAGGTAGTAGCGGATCAATAGGCGGCGCGCTTCGATGGCCTTGGGGTCTGCCTTGGCTGCCTTGGTTAGCCAGTCAAGTTGCTGTTGGCCCTGCTTGTCCATCGCTGCCAGGTCGGCGAGCGCGAGCATGGCCTCCACACTGTTCTTGTCCGCCGCGAGTACTCCTTCGAAGCGTTTGCGGGCTGCCTGGGGGTTCTTGTCCAGCAGGTCCAGACGAGCCAGGTTGGTCGCGGCCGGCACGAACGCGGGATCAATGGCCAGTGCCTGCTCCAGGGCCTGTCTCGCCGCAGCCGTGTTGTGCATGCCCAAGTAGGCAGCGGCACGCAGGTTGTAGGTCACGGGATTGTTGGGCAGTTTCTTTTCGAACGCCGCAATGGCTTGCAATGCCCGCGAATAATCCTGCTTTTTCAGATTCAGCATGACCAGTGCCAAATCGGCCTGGCTAGGCTGTGCGCTCATGGATGTGGCCTGCTCGAACTCCGTAATGGCCGCATCCGCATCTCCCCTGGATAAAAGGGCGGCAGCCTGTTCGCTCTTGAAGGCGGCATTGTTCGGGTCAATCCTGGCCGCGCGATCCAGGTACTGCGTAGCTTTGGTGCTGTCGTGTGTCTTGAGATAAGCCTCTCCCACCATGGCCAAAATGGCGGAATCGTTGCCAAAGGCATCGATATTGGGGAGCAGGAGATCCAGTACGTCACGCGGGTTGCCCGATTTCAGCAGGCACGCTGCCAGCAACCGGGTGGCGTGGGGTTCGTTCGGCATGGCCGCAAGAATGTATTCGGCCTCTTTGCGGCTGGTCTCGTAGTTGCCCAGGATGAAGGACGTGGTGCCATGAAGCATGCGGCTGGGAATGTGAAAGGGCATCACCTTCAGGACGCGCAGAATGATGTCGTCGGCTAACTTGACCTTGCCCCGGCGCAGGTAGATCGAGGCCCGCGCGTAATAGACCAGCGCATTGTCCGGTGAAATCTTGTCGACTGTCTGAACAGCCTTCTCGGCCGCGTCGAGATTGCCCGCCTTTTGATACAGGTCGGCCAGAGCCAGGTAGGCCTGAAAATGCTTGGGGTTGAGTTGGATGATGCGTTGGTAAAGCTTGGTGGCCGCTTCGTCCTGCCTGGATGCCTGCAGCAAACGAGCCTTTATGTATAGAGGCTGGATGGAATTAGGGAATTGCTTGATATCTGCATCCAGAAGGGAGATGGCTTGAGCGGGCTGCTGGTTCAGCAGCGCAAGCATGGCCTTGGCCACTTGCAGGTCATCGGCCGTGGCAGGCCCACCGATGCTGGCGAGCACCTGGTCGCCTTCCTGGATGGCGGATGCCGCTTCGGCCGGCTTATGCATGGCGACGAAGGCAGTGGCCCGTGCGGCCTGCATGGAAACCATGGCTTGGGAACCGATGCCGGAAGTCGGTATCGCCAGGTTGACCACCTCCTCGAAGCGGCCGAGGTGGGCTAGCGTGCGCATCAGCAGCGGCAAGGTTTTTTCCTGGGACGCGCCCAGTTCCGCGGCCTTCCTGAGTTCCTTTTCGCTTTCATCCCAGAGTTCCTGGGCCATTAGAGCCTGCGCCAGAAGCAGGCGCGCCTCGGCATTGCTCGGCGTTTGTTGTAGTGCGTCCTTCAGATCGATGATCGCGACAGGAAAATTCGAGGATTGCATGGCTTTCCTGGCCGCCTGGATACGCCCCTCCGGGCTCCTGTCGGAACAAGCCCCCAAGGAGAGCGCCGTGGTCAGGGCAATAGCGATGATCGATCTGGATGTCTTGTAGCGTTGCACTTTTGTGATGCTCTTGGTCTGGTCGTGTGGCCGTTCCCGTAGCAGTCGTAAGGCGGCAACG
>CAIXFP010000503.1 GCA_903918705.1 uncultured Pseudomonadota bacterium | reverse complement strand
GGTGATGACCGCCAGATTGTCCAGCGCGCCGTCGTAACCGGAGCCATTGGGATTGAAGGCGACGGAGATGGGGTCGCTGGCCGCGCCGAGGGAATTCACCAGGGTCTTGGAAAGATAGCTTCTGATGTTGCTTAGTTGGCCGGTGGCATTGGCGTTATTGACGTCGGCGATGGTGAGGTGTGCGGGGTCGCCATCGTGGGAGACCAGCGCGGCGATGGCGTTCGTCAGAGGGGTGACGTTCATCTGCATGATCTGGCCGCTCACCGGGCCGGTGCCCAGCAGGGAGGCCATGTCGACCAGGGCATCGCCGGATATGCCCGTGACATGGGCGATGAACGGCGCGGTGAGGCCGCTGACGTCCAGGGTATAGGTGCCGTTCGCGTCGGTCTGGACAGTTTTGCTGGTTCCATTGGCGTCGGTCACGGTCAGGGTGGCGCCGGTCAGGGCCGCTCCATCCGCGACGATGCCGGTCAGGTAGGTGGTGGTGCTGCTGGAGGAACCGCTTTTGCCCCCGCAACCCGCGAGGCTGAGTACACCGCCCGCCAACAAGGCCGCGATGAGCAGGCGGGGAAGAAACGAAGCTGATCCTGTGGTGAAACGACTGTCCATACAACCTCCAAAAACTTCTGCAGATCCGGGGAAATCAGGGTGAGAAAACCGGGTGACATATTGCACGCCCGCCTTGGCGGTGTCGCCATTCGGTCGGGTAAAAATGCGTAAAACCGCGTTGCGGAAGCCCGCGAATATCCCCGGAATCGGCGCTGGAGGCAAGGGATGCCATCCGGCACGCTGGCGATCCCGCGGTGGGATGCGTTTATCCTTGATCCTGGAAACCGCGGTTGCCAGGATGAAATGGGGCCTCAAACCAGACTGTTCCTGCGTAACGAGTACCCGTAGGTGTCACCCGCTGGGTAAGTCATCGTAGGTTGGGCACGCTGCGCTTTGCCCAGTATCTAGGGCTTACGGTTTCAACTGCCGGATTTGGATTTATGTTTATTTCAATTTCCCCAGGCCGCGGGCGGCCTGCAGGCAAAGCATCTTGAAGTCGGTATAGGTGTGGGGGTCGAGACCGCATTCGCCGTGGCCACGGTCGGCGTAGACGAGGCCGATGGGCTTGCCGTTGGCATGCAGGCTCATGGCGTAGAAGTCGCCGGCGCCGATCATGTCCCGCAACTTCGGATGAACCATGGGCCAGAGCTTTTCCCGGTTGCCCTCGTTGACCCACACGCCCTGCATCTTGCCCATCAACTGGCCGAACAGGTCGCGCGCTTCCAGGTCGAAGGCGAAGTGGCGCAGCGGATCCTCCGCCGGGATGCCGTAGGTGAAGCGGGATTTCATCTGCGTGCCGTCCGGCGTGGCCAGGGCGAACAGGATGCGGGTCAGCCCCAGGCCGGTGTGCAGGCCCTTGAGGATGATGGCGGACATCTGGTTGAGGTCGAGGGAGCCGTCCAGATGGCTGGCGATGTTGTCCAGGATGTCGCGCAGCACCTGCTTGTCCGGCATCGGGCAGACTGCGTGGCTTTCTTCCGCGCGCGGCGTCGGCGAAACAGGTACTACCGCCGCGACGGGCTTTGCGGGTCTCTCTGTGGTGTAGTGGAGTTCCTGCTCCGCCGTGGGGGCGACGGCGGCGGGCTTGGC
>CAIXFP010000502.1 GCA_903918705.1 uncultured Pseudomonadota bacterium | reverse complement strand
CTCTCTCCAAATTGCTCTCCGCCGTACCCTCTCCTGAGGGCCGGCGGTTTCCCTTTGCTATGCCGCCCGGCAGTTCACACCGCCCGCTCCCTCGGCACTCCGCGCCAGATTCACACCAGCTGATTCAAGCCATATTGGCGGCGGCGCGGACACCTGGGGCTCGACCAGGACGCGGAGAACGTCTACATCGTGACGACGATGGTGCCGCCGGCCTTCGAGCGGGATGACGAGCAGAAGGTGATGCTCGGCTTTGGCGACGAGGTTTCAGCCGTCGCTGCGTTCCTGCAGCACTTCGACGACCCGCGATTCTTCGGGGGTGTGCAGGCGATGCCTGTTGCCGAGTTCCGGCGGAAGGTCCGGGCGGCGGACGGGGCGATGATGAAGTCCTGCCCGGCGGTGGTGTTCTTCAAAGCTCGCGGCTGGTGGGGTTCCGCGCACGGTGGATCGCACATCAAGCGCATGCCACATCGGGAGGAGTCGCGCTCCATCGGCGTGGGGTATGACGCGGCGCTGAAATCTCCGCATGGAGGCAAGCTCGACCTGCTGACCCTGGTGAAACCCTCGGACATGGATGCTGTTGCCGTATCCAGAGGCGGTTGGAAGGGGTTGGGCGACATCGAGGTCAAAGGTTCCGGCTTCGGGCTGGTCAAGTTCATCTGGCGCCACGGTGAAATGTCCAAGAAGCCGCCGGAACTTCAGGTTACACGGGAAGACATCATGGATTTCCCGCGTGTGATTCGTGCCTACGAGCCAAGTCGGGACGCAAGGCCGGGCTCACCTGGACGGGAGTGGCGTGTTGTCCGAAACAATCCTGATTATGGTGACCGAGTCGTCGTCTACGCGGACTCGCTGATGGATGGCGGCAGGCATCTCGTTTCCGTGTTCGTTCAGGAGTCAGAGAAGCCCGGCGCTGATGTGCCGCTTTCAAAGAAGAAAGCCGATGCATCTGCTGAATCTCCCAGTAAGCGGTTGGAGGCTCACACCGGGGATACCACAACTGGCTTTTTGCACCAGCCGGGCCAGAGCGCATCGGCTGACCCCACTATACCCAATCCGGGCGAAGAGTCCACCCACAAGTCCCTGCCGGCCGGCGGGGCGTTTACCCAGGAGCACCACATGAAAAAGATCGACCTCTTGAAATCCCACATCGACGCCTACACCCGTTCCGATGGCACGGTGGTCCAGGCGCACGAAGATTCGCGCCAGAAGACCACGTTCGATGCCATGCCTGGCAAGCTGAACGAACATCGCGCCGACCTGAAGAAGCAGGGTTACCAGGATGTGGATGAACAGCACATCGCTGATGGAGTCCATGTCGACGCCGACAAGGCAGATCATCACCACTATTTCATGCAGCACCCGGACGGACGGAAGGCGGTCGTGTTCAGCCACCGGAATGGAAACCACCGGGATGTCGGTGTAAAGCATGGCGGCGGACTTCCTGAAGGTAAAGGCTCTCGCTGGGTAAGCAACTCTTTCGACAGCCAATGATCCGCTCCATCGACTTCGTTGCCCGCTTCCTGTTCGAGCACACCTATCCGGAGCCTGGCGGCGGAGTTTTGTCGCTGTGGTGATTTCGTGCGTACAGACCTGAACGTTCCCTATGCCGAGAAGGATGAAGCCAAGCGCCACGGTGCTCGGTGGGATGCCGCTCGGCGGACTTGGTATGTGGAAGACATGGAGAACCTTGAGCCGTTTCTCAGGTGGATGCCGGCGCATCTCACCATGCCGCATGCGTCAGTTGTGACGGATGACGACATCGACAGGATGATCAACTCCTGCGACCGCGACCTGTATGGCGACCGCGACCGCTTCCGTGCTGACCCCATTCGCAAGAAGGCGCTCCGGAAGGCGAAGAAGAAGATGCGCGTAGCCAAGCATTTGATGGCTAAGGCTACCAGCAAGAAATACTGGAACTCTCCGTGAAGTCACCATACTGGTCCGTCTTCTGGCCTGCCTTCTGGCGCGGACTGGCTGTGTACCCTGTTGTGCTGGACTGGTGGCGCGCTCGCCGACGTAGGTGCTGATACCGCATCCCCCGATCCTGACCATATCGAGAAGATGCTCGTTATGGTCGTGACTTCACCATGGGGCAATCACGGCTAGGGGTTCCCGAAACATGGCATGTCATGACCTCCATGCCTCG
>CAIXFP010000501.1 GCA_903918705.1 uncultured Pseudomonadota bacterium | reverse complement strand
GGGCTGTTCCACGCCATAGGCGTCGCCGGCAGTCTTTCCCAGCACCCGGGCGCGGTCGAGGCCGAGCAGGCTCTCGTAGGCGCGGTTGACTTCGACGATGCGGTAATCCACCGGGATGCCGTTGTCGTCGTAGACCAGTTGGTGCAGGGCGACGCCTTCGGCCATGCTGTCGAACAGGGTGTGGAAACGCGCCTCGCTGTCGCGCAATGCCCGCTCCGCGGCCTTGCGTTCGCTGATGTCATCCCAGACCGAGACAATCATCTCGCGGCCCTGGATGGTGACGAAGCGCAGGTTGAGATGAACATCGATCAAGCTGCCGTCGCGGCGGCGATGGCGAGCCTCGAAGGCCGCGTGACCCGCCGGCCGCATTGTTGCGATATTCGCGCGGAGGGATGCCGCCTCCGCCAGGTCACCCTGGATGTCATGCACGTACAGGTTGGCGAATTCTTCCCGGCTGTAGCCCAGCAAGCGGTGGGCGGCCTCGTTGAAGTCGACGAAGCGCAGGGTCTCCGTGTCGACCAGTTCGATGGCCGCGTTGGCCTGGCTGAAGATGGCGTCGAGCACGATCTGGCGATCGCGTAGCGCGGTCTCGGCGGCCTTGCGTTCGCTGATGTCTCGGGTCACGCCGAGGAGGGCGATGATATTGCCCTGGGGGTCGCGCAGGGGCACGGCGTGGGTGTCGAGCCAGCGGCGGCCGCCCTTGAGGCCCACGATCTCGAACTCCAGCTTGCCCGATACGCCCCGGAACACGTTCTTGGTGAGGGCGGCGAAGGCGGCCCGGTATTCCGGCGCGACGATGTTCAGCACCTGCCTGCCATAGACCTGTTCCGGGTCGTCCACCTCGATCATGTCGAGGCCGGCGCGGTTCATCTTCGTCAGGCTGCCGTCGGGGCCGATCAGTTTCACGCATTCCGGCTCGGTGTCGATGATGGTCTGCAACTCCAGTTGGCTTTGCGCGAGCTTGTCCAGGGCATGATTGCGCAGGGTCACGTCGCGGAAATCCCAGACCCGCCCGACCACCTTGCCGTTCAGGCGCTGGGGATGGGAATGGCGCTCGAAGACGCGGCCATCCTTGAACCGGATCACATCGAAGCTGGCGTTCTCGGGGTCGCTGTAGATCTCCGCTACCCTCGCCGCGAAGCCCTCGGGATCGTCCAATTGCTCGCGCACATAGGCGAGGAGGTCCGGATCCGCGTGGTGGGCGAGCCGCTCCGGCGGGATGCGCCAGAGATCGGCGAACCGCTGGTTGTAGGTGGTGACCCGGCGCGTGGCGCTGTCCACTACCAGGATGCCGTCGCTGGTGGATTCGATGGTGGCCTTGTGCAGCGACAGGGAGGCGGCGATGCCCCGCTCCGACTGGCGCCGCTGCAGGGCGAAGATGAGGCTGCCGCCCACCACCAGGATCAGCAGGGAGCCCACCGCGGCCAGGGGCAGGAAATGGTCCAGACGCAGTGCTTCGGCGGTGGCCAGGGCGGGCACGGACTCCATGACGTGGACCTGGATGTCCATGTTGGGCAGGGTCATGCGCGCCAGGACCACCGGCGAAGCCATGAAGGAAGCCACACCGGGGTAGGCCGGATCGCTCCACCGCGCCAGTTCCAGCGCGGGGAAGTCCTCGCGCTTGTAGCGGGCCTGGCGCGCTGCCGGGCTGAGGGCGGCGACGCGGGCGTCGGGCAGCGCGCGCATTTCCAGGATGGGATCCCGGGCCAGGATGACGACGTCGTACATGTCGCTGATGAAGGAATCCGCCTGGTTCACCCAATAAGCCAGCCGGGGCAGGTCGATCTTGACCGCGGCCACGCCGAGGATTTTTCCGCCTGCGCCGCCTTCCCGCACCGGCGCGCTGAAGAACAGGCCGGGCGTGTTGGATTTGCGGCCCATGGCGTATTGATGGCCAAGCTGGCCGGCGCTGGCCATCTTGAAGTAATCCCGGTCGGCATAACGGGTGCCGACGAAACTGGTGGCGCTGCCCGCGTTGCTGGAGGCGATGGCGTCCCCGGCCGGATTCATCAGCCAGACCACGTCCACGCCCAGATGCCGGGCCGCCCGCGCCAGGTGGGCGTTCACCGCCGCCAGGCCGGCATCGCCGCTCCAGGCCTCTTGGCGCTGCTCCGGGGTGGCCGCGGCGGGCTGTGGCAGCGCTCGGGCCAGGGCCGCGACCACATCGGCCTCCTGGGCGATGAAGGCGGCGGTGCCATGCAGGTCCGCGATGCTCTGATCCATGACCCGGGCGATGGTCTGGGCGCGGGCGGCGCTGCTGTAGCGTGCCGCGGCGACCTGTTCCGCGATGGCGTTGTGGGTGACTCGTCCCGCCACCAGCCAGGACAGGACCAGCCAAATGGCCACGACGGCGCCCAGGAAGGCCAGCCAGCGGGTTTTCTGGGCATTCTGGCGCACCAGTAGTTGCATCATGACATGCTCCTGTCCCAATCCAGGGTGCCGCCCGCCGTGATGGTCCGGAACAGGCGGGCGCCCAGGCCTTCCGCTTCCCGCGCCAGCCCGTCGTGCTTCAGCAGGGACTCGGGTTGCCGCGCCAGCAGATCGAGGAAAACCGGCACCAGGTTCGGGTCGCGCCAGCCGCGGGCGGTTTCCTGCTCCAGGATTTCGATCACCCTGGGCAGGGGCAGGGCCGGTTTGTAGGGGCGGGGAAAACTCAGGGCGTCGAAGATGTCGGTGATCTGGAACACACGCGCCAGCAGGGGAATGGCTTCCCCGGCCAGGCCATGGGGATAGCCGCTGCCGTCCCAGCGTTCGTGGTGGTGGCGGACGATGGGCGCGGTCAAGCGCATGCTTTTCAGGGGTTCGCACAGGGCGGCGCCGATGCAGGTGTGCTGGCGCATGATGGACCACTCGGCGTCATCGAGGGAGCCGCGCTTGCGCAGGATGGAATCCGGGTTGCCCAGCTTGCCGATGTCGTGCAGCACCCCGGCGCGGCGCAGGGCGGTGAGCTCGGCGCCCTTGAGGCCGAGGGCCTCGCCGAACACCACGGCGTTGTGGGCCAGCCGGGTGCAGTGGTCGCCGGTGTATTCGTCCTTGGCCTCCACCAGGCGCGCCAGGGCGAACAGCACCGCCTCGGCGGAGTCGAGCTGGTCGGTCATGCGCTTGTGGTGCACCGCGGAATCCACCCGCGCCATCAATTCCATGGGATGGTAGGGCTTGCGGATGAAGTCGTTGGCCCCATCGCGCAGGCTGATGGCCAGGTCGTCGTGGCCGCCGAAGCCGGTCACCATGATCACCGGCAGCATGGCCAGGCCCAGTTCGGAGCGGATGCGGCGGCACACCTCGTTGCCGTCCATGCCCGGCATGCGCACGTCCAGCAACACCGCGTCGAATTCCGTCGTGCGCAGGATCGCCAGCGCCGCCGCGCCGTCCGCGGCTTCGCTCACCTGATACTTGGGTGCCTCCAGGATCTCCCGCTCCAGCATGCGCTGGGTCGGCTCGTCGTCCACCACCAGCACCCGATAGGGGTAACTGTCCTGTAGCGCGGATTCCTGGCTCTCTGTGGTCATCTCCGGTGCTCCCCGCCCTGTGCAAGGCAAAAAAGGCTATCCGTTAGCGGCTGGCCTGGGAAGAACTTGAGGATGAAAGTTGAATAAATTGGTCATGGTTGACGGATGCCGTCACCGGGCTGGCCGGCACCCTCAGCCCGCCATTCACCGAACGCCTCCACTCGGGCACACTGGCGGACCTCCCGCACTCGAAACCTCCATCCCATGAAATTCACTCCCGCCAGTTTCCGCGCCTGGGAACACAAGAAAATCACCCTGCTGGGCATGTCCGGCGTCGGCAAGACCTACATCTCCGGCCTCCTGCGCCGCCACGACTGGTTCCACTTCTCCGGCGACTACCGCATCGGCACCCGCTACCTGGACGAACCCATCCTCGACCTGATCAAGCAGCAGGCCATGGCGGTGCCGTTCCTGCGTGAGCTGCTGCGCAACGACTGGATCAACATCCGCAACAACATCAAGATCCAGGATCTGGGGCCGGTGCTGGCCTTCGTCGGCAAGCTGGGCAACCCGGATTGCGACGGCCTCTCGCTACCGGTGTTCAGCGAGCGCCAGGCCCGTTATCGGGAGGCGGAGATCGCCGCCATGAAGGACGTCCCGGAATTCATCCGCAAGGCCCAGGAAATCTACGGCTACAACCACTTCGTCAACGACGTGGGCGGCAGCCTGTGCGAACTGGAGGACGACTCCGTCATCGACCTGCTGGCCCGGCACACCCTCATCCTCTACATCCAGGTCACCACCAGGGACGAGGAAAACACCCTGATCCGCCGCGCGCAATCCGATCCCAAGCCGCTTTATTACCGCCCCGATTTCCTGGCGGAGAACCTGCCGGTGTACATGGCGGAACAAGGCCTGGAATTCGTCGCCCAGGTGGAGCCCAACGACTTCACCCGCTGGGTGTTCCCGCGCCTGTTCCACGCCCGCGTGCCGCGCTATGAAGCCATCGCCGAGCCCCACGGCTACACCGTCACCTCCCAGGAAGTGGCCCAGGTGAGGAGCGAGGCGGAATTTCTCGCCTTGGTGGAAAGCGCCATCGCGCGCAAGGGTTGAGCCCGGCGCCGGCGTATCAGGCGGGACGGCCGCGCTTGTAGTCGAGATGGCCGTCGATGATGGTGTAGCGGACCTGGCCGATCATCTCCAGGCCCAGGAAGGGGCTGTTCTTGCCCAGGCTGGCCAGGTTGGAGGGGCTCACCAGCCAGGCGGCGTCGGGGTCGAACAGGCACAGGTCGGCCGGCCGGCCGGCGCCGATCCGGCCTGCATCGATGCCCATGATGGCGGCGGGCCGATGCGTGATGTAGCCGAGGGCTTCGCTGAGCGACAGGCCGGTCTCGCGCGCCCATTTCAGGGTCAGGGGCAGCAGCAGCTCCACCCCGGTGGCCCCCGGCTCGGCTTCCTGGAACGGCAGTTCCTTGGCGTCCTCGTCCACCGGCGCGTGGTCGGAGCAGATGGCGTCGATCACGCCCTCCGCCAGGGCCTGCCTCAGGGCGTCGCGGTCGCGCTGGCTGCGCAGCGGCGGCACCAGGTGGCAGTTGGAATTGAAGTCGGCCACGTCCATTTCCGATAGGTGCACGTGGTGGATGTTGACGTCGCAGGTGACGGGCAGGCCGTCCTTCTTCGCCTGGCGCACCATTTCCACCCCGGCGCGGCTGGACAGGCGGGCCAGATGTACCCGCGCCCCGGTTTCCCGCACCAGCAAGAGGATGCTGGACAGGGCCACGGTTTCCGCCGGCACCGGGATCGGGTGCAGACCCAGGCGCGCGGCGACCACGCCGTCGTGAGCCACGCCGTTGCGCGACAGGTGCGGATCCTG
>CAIXFP010000500.1 GCA_903918705.1 uncultured Pseudomonadota bacterium | reverse complement strand
CGTTGGAGACGATGTGCATGACGTGCGAGTAGCGCTCGATGGTCATGTTCTCGGTCACCTTGACGCTGCCCACCCGCGCCACCCGGCCGGTGTCGTTGCGGCCCAGGTCCATGAGCTGCACATGCTCGGCAAGTTCTTTCGGGTCGGCCAGGAGTTCGGCTTCCAGGCGCTGATCCTCGTCGCGGGTGGCGCCGCGCGGGCGTGTGCCGGCGATGGGGCGTACCGTGACCCGTTTGCCGTCGCCTTCGCCTTCCAGGCGTACCAGGATTTCCGGCGAGGAGCCCACCACGTGGAAGCCGCCCATGTCGTAGTAGAACATGTAGGGCGAGGGGTTGAGGCCGCGCAGCGCCCGGTACAACGAGAGGGGATGGGCGTGAAACGGCCGGCTCAGGCGTTGCGAGAGCACCACTTGCATGATGTCGCCGTCGCTGATGTAGCGCTTGGCGCGCACCACGGCGTCCTGGAACGGCTGTTCGCCGAATTCCGACTCCGCCTCGCAGCCATCGCCCTTGACGTTGCCGGGCGGCACGGCGGTGCGCAGCAGGCGCCGCGACAGGTCCTTCAGGCGCTGGTGGGCCTTCAGGTAGGCGTCGGGCTCCAGCGGGTCGGCGTAGACGATGAGGGTAAGGCGGCCGGACAGGTTGTCCACCACCGCCAGTTCATCGGTGAGGGTGAGCAGGATGTCCGGGGTGTTGACCGGGTCGTGCTTGCGGGTGTCGGCCAGCTTTTTCTCGATGTAGCGCACCGTGTCGTAGCCGAAGTAGCCACACAGGCCGCCGGGAAAACGGGGCAGGCCGGGCACCGGCGCTGCCTTGAACCGTGCCAGGTATCGCTCGATGAAGTCCAGTGGGTCGCAGGTGCACTGTTCCACCGGCAGGCCATTGGTCTCGACGCTGACGAAGCGGCCGTGCACCCGCAGCACGGTGCGGGCGGGCAGGCCGACGAAGGAGTAGCGGCCGAAGCGCTCGCCGCCCACCACGGATTCCAGCAGGTAGGAATAGGGCTCGTTGGCGAGTTTGAGATAGATGGATAAGGGCGTGTCCAGGTCGGCGGGCAAGTGCTTGATGACCGGGATGCGGTTGTAGCCCTGGCGGGCGAGGCTGTTGAATTTGTCTTCGTTGAACATGATGGCTCTCTGGAAAGTCGGAAACGGGAATGCGATGGGAGGGCGGTTCAGCCACGCCATCGCATGGCGTACCCCAGGACGTTTCCGGTTTCCAGGAAGTTCATTTGCGGACGATGAGTTTAGCGGCCTCGGCCAGGGTGGGAACCACGGCGTCCAGGTCGAGTTCGTCCACCGGACGACCCCGGTTGTAGCCGTAGGGCACGCAGAACACCGGGCTGCCGGCGGCGCGGGCGGCCTGGGTGTCGTTGAGGGAGTCGCCAATCAGCAGGAGTTCGTTGGGCTCGCAATCGAACACCGCGCAGGCGTGATAGAGGGGCAGGGGTGAGGGCTTCTTCTCGGGCAAGGTGTCGCCGGAGAGGATCAACTCGAAATAGTCGAACAGGCCGGTGTCCTTCAATAGCGGATGGGTGAAGCGCTCCGCCTTGTTGGTGATGCAGGCCAGATTTACGCCGCTGGCCTTGAATGCCTTGAGGCCTTCCACCACGCCGGGAAAGGGGCAGCTCTTGCGGCTGACGCCTTCGGCGTAATGCTTCTCGTAGATCGGCAGGGCGCGGGCGAACAGTTCCGGGGCCGGATCGGCGTGCATGTCGCGGGTGAGCACCCGCTTCACCAGGCGGGAGACGCCGTTGCCGATGTAGGTTTTGACGGTATCCAGGTCGATGGGCGGCAGGCCGAGATCGGCGGCCATGGCCATGGCCGCGTCGGCCAAATCCGGCGCGGTGTCGAGCAGGGTGCCGTCGAGGTCGATGACGACGGCTTTCAGGGGAATCGGGAAGTTCATTGGAGATGCCGGTAGCGCCGGCGACTCGCCGGCGTTTGGAAAAGACGCCGGCGCGGCGCCGGCGCTACATCAGGCCTTCGCCAGTTCCGCGCGCATGGCCGCCACGACCGAGTCAT
>CAIXFP010000499.1 GCA_903918705.1 uncultured Pseudomonadota bacterium | reverse complement strand
CGATACCCGCCGTGTAAACCACCGTCGCCAGGCCGTTGGCGTTGGTCACCGCCGTCGTCGTCGCCAGGGTCGGCAATCCGCTGTTCTTCACCGTGATGGAGAAGGTCACCACCTCCCCCGACACCGGGTTCGAGCTGGCATCCACCACGTAGGCGGAAATAGTCGAGGTGCCGCCCGGTTTCACCGAGGTCGGCGCGGCGCTCACCACCACGGTGTTGGGCGCTCCCGCCGTGAAGTTGACCGTGGTCGATCCGGTGAAGCCGGACACGCTCGCGTCCACCCGCGCCGTCAGCACCTGGCTGCCCGCCGTCAGGGTCACCGTGGCGATGCCGTTCACGTCCGTCACAGCACTGGTGGCCGACAGGCTGCCCGAGGTGCCGGCAAACGCCACCGTCACCCCCGATACCGCCACGCCGTTGGTGTCTTTCACCAGCGCACGGATCACGCTCGTGCCACTGCTCACCGGGATGCTGCCGTTGCTCGCCGTCGTCGTCACCGATCCGATCACCGGCGCGTTGGCGCTGGCGCTGATGTTCACGGTGGAGGTGGCGTTCGTGCTGGTGCGCGCCCGGATCGTGTCCGTGCCCGCGTTGGGGCCGGCCGTGTAGCCCACCGCCAGCAGGCCGTTGTTGTCGGTCGTCCCACTTACCGCGCTCAGGCTGGGCGTGCCGGTGCCGCGCGCGTCAAAGGTCAGGTTGACCGCTTCGTTCGCCACCGCGTTGCCGTTGCTGTCCACCACCGCCACCGTCACCACGGAGGTGCCCAGCGGTTTCACCGCGTTCGGCGCCGCGTTGATGCCCAGCGTCGCCGCCACGCCGGCGGTGAAGTTCACCGTGGCGCTACCGCTGACGTTGCTGGCGGTCGCCCGCACCGTCGCCGCCTGGATGTTGGCGCCCGCAGTCAGGGTCACGCTCGCCACCCCGCTGGCATTGGTCACGGCCGTCGCCGCCGGGGTGATGACGCCACCGGTCGTGCTGAAGCTGACGCTGATGCCAGGCAGGGTCTGGCCGCTGCCGTCCTTCACCGTCGCGCTCAGCGTGGTGCTGCCGCTGCTCACCGGAATGCTGGCGTTGGCCGCGCTCAGGGCCACGCTCGCCACCACGGCGTTGCTGGCGTTGACGCTGATGCTCCCGCTGCCGTTCGCGCCGGTGCTGGCCACGGCCTTGACCGTGTCCGTGCCGTCGTTGGCGCCCGCCGTGTAGGTCACCACCAGCAAGCCGCTGGCGTTGGTGCTGCCCGCGTAGAGGCTCAGGCTCGGCACGCCGCTGCCCGGCGAGGGCAGCGACAAGGCCACCGGTTCGTTCGCCACCGGGTTGCCGTTGCCGTCCAACACCGCGATGGTCACCATCGAGGTGCCCGCCCGTTTCACCGCGCTCGGCGACGGGCTGACGCTGACGGTCGTCGCCGCGCCCGCCGTGAAGCCCACCTGGGTGCTGCCGCTGATTCCGCCGCTCGTGGCATGAACCGTGGCGGTCAGGATGGCCGTCCCCGCGTTCAGCGTGGCCTGGGCCACGCCGCTGGCGTCGGTCACCGCGCTGGTCGGGTTGAAGGTGCCCGCGCTGCTGCTGAAGCTGACCGTGGCCCCCGCGATCGGGTGGCCGCCAATGTCCAGGACCGTGGCCCGCACCAGGGTGGCGCCGCTCACCGGGATCGTCGCGTTGGCGCTGACCACCGTTACCGTCCCCACCACCGGGTTGCTCTGGCTCACGTCGATGCTCGCCGCAGTCGTCGCCGTCTTGCCGTTGCTGGTGAGCGCGTTCACCGAGTCCGTGCCGGTGTTGGCGCCCGCCGTGTAAACCACCGTCGCCAGGCCGTTGGCGTTGGTCACCGCCGTCGTCGTCGCCAGGGTCGGCAATCCGCTGTTCTTCACCGTGATGGAGAAGGTCACCGTCTCGCCGACCACCGGGTTGTTGTACTGGTCCACCACGTAGGCGGAAATGGCCGAACTGCCGCCCGGCTTCACCGAGTTCGGCGCGGCGCTCACCACCACGGTGTTAGGCGCTCCCGCCGTGAAGTTGACCTGGGCCGTGCTGGTGAAGCCGGAATTCGAGGCGGAAACCGTGGCCGTCAAGACCTGGGTGCCCGCATACAGGGTGACGGTGGCGGTACCGCTGGCATCCGTAGTGGCGGTGGTGCTCAACAGGGCGCCGGTCGAACTCAGGCTGCCAGCCGAGGTGGTGAAGGTGACCGTCTGGCCCGGCACCACCACGCCGCTCGTATCCTTGACCACGGCGCGTATGACGGTGCTGTTGGTGTAACTATTGAGCCCGTTGACCGGGATGCTGCCGTTGGTGGCGGTCGTGGTCACCGAACCGATCACGGTAGCGCTGTTGACCATGATGTCGACCGAGTTCGTCTTGCCGGTGCTGGTGACCACATGGACGGTGTCCGTGCCGTTGCTGACGCCGGCGGTATAGATGACCACCAACTGGCCGTTGCTGTTGGTGGTGCCGGTGGTCGCGCTCAGGCTAGCGGTGCCGCTACCCCTGCTGGTGAACGACAGGGTGACGGGTTCGTTGGCCACGGCATTGCCATACGTGTCGAGCACCGCGACGGTCAGGGTGGAGGTGCCGCCCGGCTTGACCGTGTTGGGGGCCGCGTTGATGCCCACCGCAGCCGCCGCACCGGCGGTGAAGTTCACCGTGGTGCTGCCGCTGACGTTGTTGACACTGGCCGTTATCGTCGCGGGTTGGACCGTGCTGCCGGCCGTCAAGGTCACCGTGGCGATGCCGCTGGCGTTGGTCGTGGCCGAGGCGGCAATCGTGCCGGCCGTGCTGGAAAAGGCCACCGCGATGTTGGGAACGGGCTGGTTGTTGCTGTCCCGCACCGTCGCGCTCACGGTGGTGGTGCCGGTGCTCACCGGAATGCTGGAATTGGCGGCCGAGACCGTGACCGAACCGATGACGGCGTAGGTGGAACTGACGTTGATGTTCGCGCTGTTTTGCGCGCCCGTGCTGGCCACGGCCTTGACATTGTCCGTGCCGTCGCTGGCACCCGCCGTGTAGATGACCACGAGGAGGCCGCTGGCATTGGTGGCGCCGCTGTAGGCGCTGAGGGTGGACAGGCCGCTGCCTTTGATCGGCAGGGAAAGCGTGACCGGCTCGTTGGGCACCGGGTTGCCATTGTTATCCACCACGGCCACCGTCACGGTCGAGGTGCCGCCGCGATTCACGTTGTTCGGAGACGGATTCACGCTCACGGCAGCCGCCGCCCCATGGATGAAACTCACCTGGGTGCTGCCGACCACGCCACTGCTGCTGGCGCTCACGGTACCGGTCAGGATGGTGGAACCGGCGGTCAGAGTCACCTGGGCCACGCCATTGGCGTCGGTCACCGCGCTG
>CAIXFP010000498.1 GCA_903918705.1 uncultured Pseudomonadota bacterium | reverse complement strand
GCCACCTGGATGCCGACGAACACCGAGGCCTTGCCGTCGAAGGCCACGGTGGTGTCGTAGTCGTCCGAGCCCAGGGACACCGTGGCCACGTCGTCCAGGCGCACCACCTGGCCGGCCACCGATTTCACCACCAGGGTCTTGAAGCCCTCCAGGGAATTGAGGCCGGTATTGGCCGACAGGTTCACCTGCACCATCTGGCCCCGGGCGTTGCCGGTGGCGGCCTGGAAGTTGTTGCTGGCCAGGGCCGCGTAGATGTCGGCGGCGGTGAGGCCATGGGCGGCGAGCTTTTGCGGGTCCAGCCAGGCGCGCAGGGCAAAGTTCTTCGCCCCCAGGATCTCGGCGGTCTGCACCCCGTCCAGGGATTGCAGCTTGGGCTGCACCGCGCGGCTGATGTAGTCGGTGATCTGGTTCGGCTGCAGCACGTTGCTGCTGAAGCCGATGTACATGGCGTCGATGGTCTGGCCCACGCTCACCGCCAGGATGGGTTTCTGGGATTGGGGCGGCAACTGGTTGAGCACCGAATTGACCTTGGCGTTGATCTCGGTAAGCGCCTTGTCCGGGTCGTAGTTCAGGCGCAGGTTGATGGTGATGCTGCTGATGCTCTGGACGCTGGAGGAGGTCATGTAGTCGATGCCGTTGGCCTGGGCGATGGCGTTTTCCAGGGGCGCGGTGATGAAGCTGGCCACCAGGTTGGCGTCCGCCCCCGGATAGGCGGTCATGACCGTCACCACCGCGTTCTGGGTGTACGGATATTGCAGCACCGGCAAGGTCCACACCGAGCGCAGGCCCAGCACCAGGATCACCAGGCTGACCACGGTAGCCAGCACCGGGCGGCGGATGAACAGGTCGGTGAATTTCGCGTTCATGGTTGGGGCTCAGAGGTTGTGAATTGATTGAAGCCAGCGGCATAACCCACCGTCATTCCGGCGAAAGCCGGAGTCCAGGTTGTTCATCTGATTGCATTTCAATGCAGTCAGCCCTACGAACTGGATTCCGGCTTTCGCCGGAATGACGGTGATTTCGAGCGCAGGCATTTCTTCACCACTTTCACGAATTGGGCACTTGCGGGTTCGGGTTGTCCGAGGGCTGCACGCTGTTGTTCAGCAGCACCGGGGAGCCGTTGCGCAACTTCAACTGGCCGGCGGTGACCACGATCTCGCCGGCCGCCACGCCCTTGACGATGGCCACCTGGTCGCCGCGGGTGAGGCCCGGCGTGATGAAGCGCTGCTCCACCGTCGACTGGGTCTTGCCGTCGCCGCCGCGCACCCCGTTCTTGACGATGAACACCGTGGCGCCATAGGGGTTGTAGGCCACGGCGGCGTTGGGCAGGGTGATGTACGCATGCGGCTGGCCCTGGGTGATGCGCACCGTGGCGAACACGCCGGGCAGCAACTCGCCGCCGGGGTTGGGCAACCGGGCGCGCACCTTGAGGTTGCGGGTGGCGGTGTCCAGTTGCGGTTCGATGGCCGTCACCGTGGCGGTGAAGGCCTTGCCTGGCACGGCGCTGGATTCGACCGCCGCCTGCATGCCTACCCGGATCAGGTCGATCTGGCTTTGCGGCACGGTGAAATCCACTTCCAGGGGGT
>CAIXFP010000497.1 GCA_903918705.1 uncultured Pseudomonadota bacterium | reverse complement strand
GCGCCCAAAGTGCGATGCCAGCCGTCAGCGATAGTTTCGCCGTTCGGGTTAGGCGTCTCAAACTCAGCTAAGACGATGGGGTCCATCGAGGCACCCTGGTCCAGGGAACCGGAGACAGACTCAACCTTCTCGGGATCGCGCCCGCCCGGCCAGCCGGTGATCGTGTGTTGCATCTGATAAAAGCCCGCCAGATTGGTTTCGTAAGCGGAACCGTAGACTTGGAGCAAATCCTGGAGACTGGATTCGTTGTAGTCGTCGTCCGTCAGCTTGAGAATCGGCTTCTTGCGCGTTTGCGACAGCCACAGGATGGCGCGACGGGTCATGCGTTCGTCCCAGGCCAGGCCCTGATCTTCCAGCGCACCGACCAGCCAGGGCGTCCGGTAGCGCCCGAGCGCGCCCGCGGCGGCCTGATCGAGGACGAAATGCACCTGATCGTGTTCCTGAAGAAAAGAGGCGGGCACCTGGGGGGTGATCTCACCTTCAATGGTGAGGCGCACGATACCGGCCTTGTGCTGGCCCCAGGCCATGAGCACGATCTGCCGCGCTTCGAGGATGGTGCGGATGCCCATCGTGATCGCATAGCGGGGGGTGTGTTCTTCACCGCCGAAATCCCCGGCGGCATCGCGACGGGTGAGCGGATCCAGGGTCACCAGCCGGGTGCGCGAGCGCCGGGCACTGCCCGGCTCGTTGAAACCGATGTGCCCGGTGCGGCCGATGCCGAGGATCTGGAAATCGATGCCGCCGGCTGCGCGGATCTTCTCCTCGTATTCGCGGCAGTGCGCGTCGACGGCTGCGCCGGTCAGGGTTCCGTCAAACAGGTGAATGTTGGCGGCCGGAACATCGACGTGGTCGAACAAATGCACCCGCATGTAGGAGAAAAAGCTCTGGGGATGATCGGGGGCGAGCCCGCGGTATTCGTCGAGATTGAAGGTGATGACGTTGGCGAAACTGAGCTGCTCCTCGCGGTGCAACCGGACGAGTTCGGCGTAGAAACTCACCGGCGTGGACCCCGTGGCCAGGCCCAGCACGGCCGGGCGTTTCTCGCGCTGGCGGGTGCGGATCAAAGCGGCCACTTGGCGGGCGACGGCGCGCGAAGCCTCCAGGCTGCTCGCGAAGACCGCCAGCGGGGCGTGTTCGAATCGGTTAGGGGCGAGGGTGTTTGGTGCAAGCATCGCGGGAACGGAGCATGGGTCACTGGGCCAGGTTGTGATGATAGACTTGCTGGCAGGGTTAAAAAATGGCAGAATCGCCGATGTTTTTAACATAAATGACAAGCGCCCCCTCCGTTTACCACCCTTCGCTGGAGCGACTCGTCGCGCTGCTGCCCTCGCCGCTCCGCCCGCTGCACGGTCGCCGGGCCGCGCCCCTGCCTCTGGCCGACAACATCATTTGCTTTCGCCGGGTCTGCGCAGCGGATCTCAACCGTCCACAGCGCGGCCGCGCGCTGCATCATCGGTTTGTGCTGATCCTGGCGCTGGCCACTGGCGCCACGGTGTGTGTGGACGACAAGGAGATCCGCCTCCATGGGGGCGAAGGGCTCCTGGTGTTTCCCTTTCAGTTTCACGATTACATGGATCCCGAACGGCAGGAGCTCAACTGGCTGTTTGTCACATTTGAGATGACGGATGCGAGTGCGCTACTGCCGCTCCGGTTTCGTCCGTTCATGATCACACCCGCCCTGCGGCAACTGGCTGGGGAGCTCGTCACCGCCTATCTTACGCCGGGCGAGGCGGACCTGACCACGCTCCTGCTCACATTGTTGCTGGCGCAGGCGCGGC
>CAIXFP010000496.1 GCA_903918705.1 uncultured Pseudomonadota bacterium | reverse complement strand
GGTGATCCAGCCGCCCAGAATCGGCCCCAGGATGGGTGCGACGATGACGGTCATGGACCACAGGGCCAGAGCCAGGCCCTTCTTCTCCGGCGGATAGTTGTTGAGCAGCAGGCTTTGCGAGAGGGGAATCATCGGCCCCGCCACCGCACCCTGCAGCACCCGCGCGGCGATCAAGAGCGGCAGGCTGGGCGCCAGGCCGCACAGCCAGGAGGCGAGGGTGAACAGCAGGGTGGCGGCGACGAACAGGCGTACATCGCCGAAGCGGCGCGACAGCCAGCCGGTCAGGGGCAGGGCGATGGCGTTGCTCACCGCGAAGGAGGTGATGACCCAGGTGCCCTGGTTGGGACTCACCGCCAGGTCGCCGGAGATGGCCGGCAGGGACACGTTGGCGATGGAGGTGTCCAGCACCTGCATGAAGGTGCCCAGGCTCAAGCCGAGGGTGAGAAGCACCAGGGTGGGGCCGTGCAGGGGTTGGTGGGTCATGTTCCCCCCTTTGCCGAAGGGGGGTTAGCGGGGGTTTGCGGACACCAGCCTGTGCCTGTTGCGGTTACATCCCCCCCCGCCCCCCTTTGGTAAAGAAGGGGGCCGGTCACGTCTCGCGCGGACCGACTCATGGCCTGCCAGCCCGCCCCAAATTCGCCTTCACGATGCCCCGGATCAGTTTGTCCACCGCCTGCTCGTCGGCATCGTAGACATGGGTCTCGAAGCGGGTGGGCGCGCTGCCGGCCTGAGCGATGGGGGCGCCGGGTTTCGTGGTATCCACCGTCACCTTCATGGACAGGCCTACCCGCAGGGGGTGCTTTTCCAGTTCAGCGGCGTCCAGGGCGATGCGCACCGGCAGACGCTGCACGATCTTGATCCAGTTGCCGCTGGCGTTCTGCGGCGGCAGCAGGGTGAACACGCTGCCGGTACCGGGCGACATCCCCGCCACCTTGCCGTGGAATTCCACCGTTCCGCCATACAGGTCGGATTCCAGGACTGCCGGCTGGCCCAGCCCCATGCCCTGCAACTGATCCTCCTTGAAATTGGCTTCAATCCAGATCTGCCGCAGCGGCACGATGGCCATGAGGGGCGCGCCCAACGCCACCTGCTGGCCCACCTGCACCGCGCGCCTGGCCACCTGGCCGCTTTCCGGGGCGCGGATGACGCAGCGGTCCAGGGCCAGACACGCCTCGCGCAGCTTCGCTTCCGCCTGAAGCACGGCCGGGTGCCGTTCCACCGAAGTGCCGGCTACCTGGGCCGCGGCGCCGGCGTACTGGGCCTGGGCCAGGTCCAGGGCCGCCCGGGCCTGGTCGCGGGCGCTGCGAGCGTGCTCCGCCTCTTCCCGGGAAACCGCCTGGACCGCCACGGCCTGTTCGCGCCGCTTCAGGTCGTCGTCGGCCCGCTCCAGTTCGCGCTGTTTCACCGCCAGGTTGGCGCCCTGCTGGGAGCGACCCTCGAAGCTCTGATGCACTTGCCGCACCGCCCCCGCCAGGTCCGCCTCGGCCCGGGCCAGGGCAAGGTGGGCATCGGCGTCGTCCAACCGAACCAGCATCTGTCCGGCCTGGACGTTGTCGGTGGTATCCGCCAGCACCGCCACCACGGTGCCGGCAATGCGCGGGGTGACGCCCACCACGTTGCCGGCGACGTAGGCGTCGTCGGTGTATTCGTGGTGGCGGCTGTGCAGGAACCAGTTGACGCCGTAGGCGATGGCCGCAACGGCAAAAACCAGTGCCAGCAGGGTCAGCAGGCGTTTGCGTTTGTTCAGTGCCGGTTCGATATCAGGTTCTGCCATGGTCATTCCTTGGTGTTCATGGGCGCGCCGCCCAGGGTCTGGAACAGGCGTACCCGGGCGCGCAGGCGGGCGGCGCGCAATTCGCTTTCACCCAGTTGTCGTTCCAGCACCGCCGCGTCGGCCTCCAGGGCATCCAGAGGCGTGGCGAGGCCGAGTTGGTCCCGTTTTTGCGCCAGGACGAGGGTGGCGCGAGCATTGGCTGTGGCATGTTGCAGCGCGCCGGCGCGCTGTTCCAGGCTGGCCAGCAGCGCGTAGCCGTCGGCGGCCTCGCCGGCGGCGTCGACGACCACGCGGTTGTAGGCGGCCACGGCGGCGGCGTAGTCCGCTTCCCGCTGTTTCAGGCGGGCGCCGAGGGTATGGCTGGTGAACAGGGGTAGATGGATGGCCGGGCCGAGGGAGGCGGACACGCTGCCGGCCTGAAGCAGCTTCCCGAGATCCAGGGTTTCCAGGCCCAGCATCAGGCGCAGATCGACGTTGGGATAGAAATCGGCCCGCGCCGCCCGGCTCAGGTCGGCGGCGGCCTCGCTGCGGGCGCGCAGGGTGGCCACGTCCGGGCGCCGCGCCAGCCAGTCCAGGGGCAAGGTGGCGGGCAGATCGGCAAGCCGCGCGTCCAGGCTGGGCGTCGGCAAGGCGGCGGCATGGTCCGGGTCGCTGCCGACCAGGGCGGCCAGGCGATAACGACCGGCACGGTCCAGGTATTCCAGGGCGCGTATCTGGTCGTCGTCCAGGTCCAGTTTCCGGCGCGCGTCGATATGCGCTGGCGCCGCATCCAGGCCCAGGTCGAAGCGGGCCTTGAGCAGGGTGTATTCGCTCCGGTGCCGCTCCGCCAGTTCCCGCGCCAGGGCGAGACGCGCCCGGGTGCCGGCCCAAGCGAACCAGGCATCGGCCACCGCTGATGCCACGGTGAGGCGCACCGCCGCCGTCTCGGCCCGGGCCGCCGCCACCTGGTCGCCGGCTGCTGCGATCAAGGCGCGGTTCTTGTCCCACCAGTCCAGGTCGTAGGAAATGGTTTGGGTTACATCGCTCTGGGTGAAGGTGCTGCCACCGATGGGGGGCGGAAACAGGCCATTCCTGCTCAGATGCTCGCGCACCAGGGAGGCATCGCTGGCGTAGTTCACGTCCGCCTGGAGCCGGGCCAAACGCTCGGACTGGGCGGCGGCGGTCAGGCGGGCGCGGGCGGCGGCCAGGTCTGGGCGGTCCTGGAAGGCGCCGGCGATCAGCCGGTCGAGATCCGGCTGGCCAAAGGATGCCCACCAGCGCTCACTCGTGGCCAGCACGCCGCTGCGGCTGGATTCCCCGGCCAACGTTGCCAGGGTGGCGCCGCTGGCCGGGTTGCGCAGTTGCGGGCGCTGCGGCAGGTCGGTCGGCAGGCGGGCACAGGCGCTCAGGAGCAGTGCCAGGGCCAGGGCGATGCCGGGTAGTAGGTGGTTGGTTCGCACCGGGTTGAGTAATGACGCGCCGGTCCCCCCCTTTGCAAAGGGGGGAGTCTCCATTGGTGCTGTCGCGCTTGAGGTGAATTGAGCCTGGCTTTTCATGGCGCAATTCCCGGCTTGCCCAGGCCGGTGAGCAATTTCCGCAGGAGGCGGTCGAACTCGGCCACTTCGTCCGGGCTGAAATCCAACCATTGCTCGCCCACGAGTTCCCAGACCTGGGGCAGCACCTTTTCCACCAGGGCGAGGCCTGCGTCGCTGAGGGACAGTTCCACTCGGCGGCGATCTTCCGTGCTGGCCTGGCGTCGCACCCAGCCGGCCGCCACCAGTTCGTCGGACAACCGGGTGACGTTGGTGCGCGACGAGATCAGGGCGTCCGAGAGATCGCTGGGGTTGAGCCGGTTGTCCTCGTTGCCGTAAAGCATGGCCAGGGCGAGAAAGGCGGTGCTGTTGAGACCGTGCTCGGCCAGGCGCTGGTTGTAGCGCTCGTCCAGTTCCTTGAACACGAAGAAGAACAGGCGGTTGAGCACCACCCGGTCCCGCGGCATGCCGGGCAGGCGCCGCGCGATCCGGTCGATGCCGAGTTCGAAGAAGGAGAAGTCGTGACTCATGGGCTGGGGCGGGAATCGAAGGTGATATGGTAACAAATGTAACTATGTCGCAATGAACCATGGCACGTGTAAAGAATGAATTAATTTACTCAAGTATCCGCATGCCGTGCCGCTAGTCAGGGCAAGGCGCAGCCGTCACCGATTGCGCTGACCCAGAATAGGTCCATCACTTTTGCAAGGAAAATCCCATGTCCGGCATCTCGTCCATTTCCAGCAATGCGCCCTCTCCCCAGGCCATCGCGAAGCCCGAGGCTCTCGAGCCACCCCGCGCCGGTCCCGATCACGATGGCGACAGCGATGATCACGGCGCCTCGGTCAAACCCACCGTCAACACCTCCGGGCAACCCCTGGGACAGTTGGTGAACGCCAAGGCGTAAGCGGCGCCTGCCCGCCCGTAGCGCCGGCGTCTCGCCGGCGTTTTCATTTTGATCGGGACCGCGAAGCCGGCGGGGCGCCGGCGCTACATTTGCCGCAACAGCTTCCGTAGTGCGTAGAGGGCTTCCAGCGCCTCTTTCGGGCTTAATTCATCCGGGTTGATTTCCGCCAGGCGTTCCAGGGCCGGACTCGCCACGGGTTCCGGCGGCGGCGCCTGGGCGAACAGGTCACCCTGATTGCTCGGTGCGATCTGCTGGTTCTCCAGCAGCACCAGCTTGCGCCGGGCGGCGTTGATCACCGTGGCCGGCACCCCGGCCAGACGCGCCACCTGCAAACCGTAACTTTGCGAGGCGGGACCGTCCGCCACCGCGTGGAGAAAGGTCAGGCCACTGCCCGTTTCCACCGCGTCCAGGTGCACGTTGGCCAGGCTGCGGAATTCCTGGTTCAACTGGGTCAGCTCGAAATAATGGGTGGCGAACAGGGTGTAGGCCCGGGTCTTCTCCGCCATGTGCCGGGCCACCGCCCAGGCGATGCTGATGCCGTCAAAGGTGGAGGTGCCGCGGCCGATCTCGTCCATCAGGATCAGGCTCCATTCCGTGGCCCCATGCAGGATGCCGGCGGTCTCCGTCATTTCCACCATGAAGGTGGAGCGGCCCCCCGCCAGGTCATCCGAAGACCCGACTCGGGTGAAGATCTGGTCCACCGGCCCGATCACCGCCCGGTTAGCCGGTACGTAGAGGCCGCAGCAGGCCAGAAGGACGATATGGGCCACCTGGCGCATGTAGGTGGACTTGCCGCCCATGTTGGGGCCGGTGATGAGGAGCATGCGCCGCCCCGGCGAGAGGTCGAGGTCGTTGGGGATGAAGGCATCCACCCGGGTTTCCACCACAGGATGGCGGCCGGCCTCGATCCGTATGCCCCAGGCGTCGTTGAACTCCGGCGCGCAGTAGCGGCGCTCGTTCGCCAGTTCCGCGTGTCCCGCCAGTACGTCGGCCTCGGCCACTGCGGCGGCCACATGCTGCAGCGGCAGAAGGGCGGCGGCGAGCACCTCGAGCAGGCCTTCGTAGAGCAGTTTCTCCCGGCTCAGGGCGCGTTCCGAGGCGGACAGAAACTTGTCCTCGAAGGCCTTCAGTTCCGGCGTGAGATAGCGCTCCACGTTTTTCAGGGTCTGGCGCCGGTGATAGTCCGCCGGCACCTTGTCGGCCTGGGCGCGAGTCACTTCGATGTAGAAACCGGACACCCGGTTGTATTCCACCCGCAGGTTGGCAATGCCGGTGCGCTCCCGCTCCCGCGTTTCCATCTCGATCAAAAAGGAACCGCAATCGGATTGCAGGGCGCGCAACTCGTCCAGTTCCGGGTCGAAGCCGTCGGCAATGACACCGCCTTCCCGCAGCACCACCCCGGGTTCTGGTTTCAGTGCGCGGGCTAGATGGTCCAGGGGGGCTTCGGGGAAAAGCAGTCGTTCGCACAGGGGAGCGAGATCCAGACCGGCGTCGATCAGGACGGCTTGCAGCGTCGGTATACGCAACAGACTGTCGCGCAGTCCGGAAAGATCGCGCGGCCGGGCGCTGCGCAGGGCGACGCGGGCGGCGATGCGTTCCAGATCGGCCATGCCCTTCAAGGCGGCACGGGCGTTGCGGCCAGCGACGGGCGCGGCCATGAGCGCCGCGATGGCGGCATGGCGCAGGCCGAGGATCGCACGGTCGCGCAGCGGGTGATGTAGCCAGTGGCGCAGCAGGCGGCTGCCCAGGGAAGTCAGGCAGCGGTCCAGTTCCGAGAGCAGGGTGGGCGCCGGTTCATTGCGCAGGGTCTCGCTGATTTCCAGGGTGCGCCGGGCGGCGGCGTCCAGCAGCACGTAGGCGCTGTCCTGTTCCAGGTTGAGGCCGTTGATATGGGGCAGGGTGGTCTGCTGGGTGTGGCGGGCATAATCCAGAAGCAGCCCGGCGGCGGCTTGCAGCGCGGGTTGTTCCTCGATACCGAAGGCTGCCAGGTCGGCGACGGCGAACTGTTCCAGCAGCATGCGGCGGCCCCGCTCGGCGTCGAACTGCCAGTCGGGACGCCGGGTGAAGGCCACCTTCAGGTTGGCCAGGTCGGGGTGGACATAGTCCTCCGGCAGCAGGATTTCGGAAGGGTTGAGGCGGATCAGCTCGGCGCCGAGACGGTCGGCGGTGATGGCCTTGGCGGCGAAACGGCCGCTGGACAGGGTCAGCCAGGCTAGTGCGATGTTCTCTCCTCCCTCGCGAGCGGGGGTGCGCGAAGCCGGCACCACCGCCAGCATCACCGCATCACGCCGGTCGTCCAGCAGCGCCTCGTCGGTCACGGTGCCCGGCGTGACGATGCGTACCACCTTGCGTTCCACCGGGCCTTTTGAAGTCTTCGGGTCGCCGATCTGTTCGCAGATGGCCACCGATTCTCCCTGCCGCGCCAGCTTCGCCAGGTAAGCCTCCGCCGCGTGGTAAGGCACCCCCGCCATGCGGATCGGCTCTCCCGCCGAGGCGCCGCGGGTGGTGAGGGTGATGTCCAGCAGTCGCGCCGCCTTCTCGGCGTCGTCGTGGAACAGTTCGTAGAAATCCCCCATACGGTAAAACAGCAGCATGTCGGGGTGGTCGGCCTTAAGACGCAGGTATTGCCGCATCATGGGGGTGTGCTGTTCCAAGTTCTTGATCTCCTTATTATTATCGTTATTAATCAATGGGATGCCTTCGTCTTGGGGTGCAATGTGCGGTGATGGTTTGCTTCCAGGTGGCGCCCGGGCTGCGGCTAAAAGGTAATCATGATGTAGCTACACGTGCAGCCCGTTGCAGCTCGACGTAAAAATTGTACTGGATAAAGCCATCGTCTCACGGCTTACCCACGCCAACTTGCCTGTAGTGGAAGACGGCAAGATTCAGGCCACGTGCCCTACACCCGGAGCATTCCATGCAACGTGTTGGACGTGCAGACGAAAAAAAACCGGGCGCCTCGTGAGCGCCCGGTTCGATTCAGCTACAGCACCCGATTAGTGAGGGGCGCCGGCCTTGAACAGCTTGGACTTGTCCACCAGGTCCACGTGGGCGCGCTTGAAGTTCGTCCAGGTGTGGGTGGTCTTGTCGTAGATGGAGTTGCCGAAACACTTCCAGTTTTCCTCATCGACGAAGTTCTTGTCGGTGCGGTAGTAGAAGCCGGGGTAACGGCTTTCTTCACGGAACTGGATGTGCT
>CAIXFP010000495.1 GCA_903918705.1 uncultured Pseudomonadota bacterium | reverse complement strand
CGACCAAGATGTTGCTATGCGGGTGTGAGGAGGGCAGTGGGGCTGGCGCTGGCGCTCAACAATGGCCAATTTCTCCGCCTCCATTTGCTGATATTTTGCTGGAGTTTTGCTGAAGGCCTATTCACGCGGGGTTCAGATATTGCCCATGCAGACAAATAAGACCCTGGCTTTCTTCATCGTGTACTTTCAAATGCAACAGTATGGTGGGGTGGGGCATGGGAGCGGGCTAGCCGGCGTTAACAATGGGCTGATTGCCAACGCGAAAACCCCTGATGCCCAAACCGTGAACGACAGGAGACGCCACGGTGCGGCATATCAGAGACTGAGGCGCGTGCAAGCGAGCCATCCGGTCAAACTCCAGTCCGGCCGACATGATGAATTGTAACCACCGCAACTTGAACGCAGGCGCCCATCGAAGCAACAACGGACTTCGCCCTTTGGACCCCACATCCACCAGGGCATGGTGACGACGCGCGCTGCGGGTTTATGGCCGTGTCTGCCACTGGCGTTCTGCCCGACACTTCCCGCCTTGCCGGTGAGCTGGAAGGCGGCCCAGTAGTAGGGATGGGGAAACTCTCGGCGGTGGCCAGTTACGCCCGGCGCAGGGCTTCCAGTTTGTCCGTGCCGGCGAGGTTGCGGTAGCAGGCCTGCATCAGTTGCGCAGTGGCCTGGTCGTCCACGCGCCACAGGCTGGCGACGATGGAGCGGGCGTCGGCATGGGGGAAGCAGCGGCCGAGGCTGACGATGTCGTCGCCGTTGACGATCCTGCCCAGGCCGGTTTCGCAGCGGAGAGGGTGACCAGGTCGGCGTCCAGGTTCATGGCGTAGAGCTCGCCCACCGTCAGCACGCCGTCGTTGTCGGCATCCCGGGCGAGGAGGAGCAGGAAGCCAGGGGCGCGTCGGCGCGGATGAAGTAGCGCGGCAGGTTTTGGAAGGTGGGGTCGTGGAAGGCCGTGAGGGTCGGGCTGACGTCGGCCTGGGGGGCGTTGCTACCGGCCAGGTCCACGGCGCGGATGCCTTCGAGATCGCGCCGGGCCTGGTCGTCGTGGCCGCTCAGGGCGTGGGCCACGCCCAGGGTATTGCTGACCTGGATCAACTGGGAACGGTAGAAAGAATTGCTTCTCCTTGGGCCGGGCCGGCGATTCGCGGGAGGTCGCTAGGCTATGAAGCGCGCCAGGAAGGCGCCGCTGCAACCTTGCGGCAGGGGAATGCAGACCCGGTGGCCGTTGCCGGGGGCCACGGTCATTTTGGCCCCCGCCGCGCTGCGCATGCCCTCGACCACGATCTCCCGGTTGCCATGGGGATGGATGACCTCGATGTGGTCACCCACGGTGAATTTGTTCTTCACTTCGATTTCTGCCAACCCGTCGGCGGCATAGCCGAGTACGTCGCCGACATAGAGACTGCGGCCGGATTCGGAATGGCCGCTCAGGTAGTTCTGGTATTCCCGGTCCGGATGGCGCTCGAAGAAACCACTGGTGTAGCCGCGATTGGCCAGGCCCTCCAGTTCACCCAACAGGCGCGGGTCCAGGGGGCGGCCGGCGCGGGCGTCGTAGATG
>CAIXFP010000494.1 GCA_903918705.1 uncultured Pseudomonadota bacterium | reverse complement strand
GCTGGAACAGATTTTATGCAGTCATGCCGAGGTACATGGTGCAGGAGAGTTGTCGGATTTGCACGAGGCGATCATGTCGATGGTTTCAGACAAGCTCCGCCATCCTTATCCTGATAGCATCATGGGAATGTCGAAATCCGACATGCGGCAAATCGGTCGTGAATATGTCGATAAAGTTTGGCGGCGCGCCCCAGGCAACGTTTTTATCACCGATAAAATGCCGGGCAACTTTATTTATCTTGGCCTGATTCATCTGGCAGTGCCAAATGCAAAGATCATTCATGTCATGCGTGACCCCATGGACACCTGTTTTTCCTGCTACGCATTGCGTTTCGCAGGTAGCGCCATTCCCTATTCCTATGATCAAGGCACGCTGGGCCGCCATTTTTTGCGTTACATGAAGTTGATGGAGCACTGGCGCAATGTATTGCCTGACAATATTATGCTGGATGTGCAATATGAAGAGCTGGTTCAAAACACGGAGAAACAGACAAGACGCCTTCTAGATTTCGTTGGCCTGCCTTGGGATGAAGGCTGCTTGAATTTCCACGAAAACATGCGCCAAGTTAAAACCGCCAGTTTGGTACAGGTGCGTAAACCTATTTATAATAGTTCGGTTGCACGCTGGAAGTTTTTTCGCCGGCACTTGTCCCCTTTATTACGCATTGTAAGTAACCACCGCCACTTGGACTCAGATGACATTGTTGCGCAAAATAAATATTCGTAGGCTGACAGTGGTATGTGTAACCATTGCAATTCGTGAATAACAGAAAATCAAATCAGGTGACCACACTCCGCATTCAACGCGAACCTGGACAAGTCGGAGAGCAATGACGCGAAGAGACCGCCTATATACTGGCCAGCCCATCGATATCAAATGTTCGGCACTTGTAGATGAGGGATTTCGACGAGACATGTTCTGGCGCGTAGCGCGCTCGGCTGTCTCCACCACGATTTCACGTGAAGCCAGCCATTCCAGGCGCAGCGCCTTGGAGGTATTGGCCGCAGCCTCCACGACGGCCCCTTCACGATCATCCGATGTTCGCGTGGGTCTATGCCCCCTCGGACCGCAACCGTAGTGCATTGTTTCGGGTTGCACAGGCCTGGGCTTCCTTGCACCTGCTCCGGCCATTACCGGCGCGCTAGGTCAGGTTGGCTAGCGTGCTCCATGTGTCGATCCTGGAACTCCCCGGCATCGTTAGCCCGGCGCGCCACTCTCGCTAAGACTGGTACGCAGGGTTTCCAGGGCGCCGGCAAGTTGCCGGTCCAGGCCCTGGCCGCTGTCGTAAAGGGCGGTGGCGCGGGCGGCGAGGGGACGGACGATGTTCCACAAGCCGCGCTCCTGGTCCTCGCTGAGCACCAGACCGGAGAGGGAATGTTCCAGTTTCTGTTCCAGTTCGCTGAAGATGGCCGCCATCTCGGATTGGCCACGCTTGAACTGGGCGTCCACCTGGGACAGCAGGAAATTGAGCAGGGACGCGGCGGTCACCAGGTTGGCGCGTTGCGCGCGCATGCGCAATTCTTCCACCATGGCCGCAAGACGGAATTCCACGCCTTCCGCCAGCAGAGCCAGATTGTCTTTCATTCGGCCGTAGACGTCCGGGTCATCCACGGGCATGTTGCGCACCAGCAGGGCCACATTGGGGTAGCAGAACACGGTGCGGTTACCGTAGTCGTAGATATGGCGGTTCTCCAGGGACAGGTTGCGCAACATCTCCTGGTCCACCGGACTGGAACGGCGTTCGCTGTTGAGGGTGAGAATGCCGTCCGGCGTGCGCAACTGGATGGCACCCTTGAGGCCGTAACTGTCCAGGGCCTGCAACACGACCTCGGCCAGATCGCCCAGACTGCGGCAGGTCAAGGTGTTGCGCAGGGTATGCATGACCACTCCATATTCGCCGGTGGTGGTCAGGCTGGTCATGAGCATGCGACTGGTGTCGGCCACTTCCTTGCGCAAGGCGGCCACCATCGCCCGGTTTTTCAGCGCCCCCTCCACCTTGTGGCGGATGACCGGGGCGTTGAGGGGTTTGATCAGGATGTCGTCGCCACCGGCATCGTAGGCGGAGAGCCGGGTCTGGGCATCGTCCTGGGAGGTGATGAACAGTATGGTGATACCGTCGTTGGCGGGGTCGGCGCGCAGGCGGCGGCAGGTTTCCAGGCCATCCAGAACCGGCATCATGATGTCCAGCAGGATCACATCGGGCTGGTCCCGCGCGGCTCGGGCCAGAGCGTCGAGCCCATTGCTCGCAGTGCTGAAGCGGTAGGACTCGGCGCCCAGCAGATGCATGGCGATTTCGCAATTCATGGCGTCATCGTCGACGACCAGGATGTGGTGCTGCCCATTCATGGCTACCCCCGGAGAATGAATGTTCAAGAAGTCGCTGATTGGAACAACGATTCTTTCAGCATAACGGCGAGTCACCCGGATTCTTGAGAGTGTACTAATCGGCATTGGATATATATCGAATGGCGTAAGGGGCGAGTTGTGCGGGTGTTTAGCGCCAGAAGGGTACGATCGCAACAATTTCACGTTGCAGGTGCGGTTTCGTGCAGTCGTGCTCCCTCGCCATGGCGTCCAGCAGGCCGACGACGCGGCCGGCGCTGAAGCAGGCTTCTGGATGGGCTGCGACGAGGGCGTGCATCAGCCGTTCGGCCGTCGCCAGATCGTTGAGCGTTCCCAGGCTCTCCTGAAGCGCTTCCAGCCGGGCCATGGCCTTGCCGCCGCGTTTGCCGTACATGCCGGCCAGTGCGTCGCTGGCGTAACGCAATTTCTTCACGGCGATGCGCAGCTGATGGCGCTCCGCCATGGCATTGCCGGGAGCCTTGGCCAGGGCGGCGCCGCGCCGTTTCACCCCGTTCCAGCGCTGTTCCAGTACTGCCGCCGCCCAAGCGCCGGTGCTCGATATACCCGTGGGGGGTGCCAGCAATTCACGGCCCAGGGTCAGCACGGTATGGGTGAACACCGCGCCTGACAGGGCAGCTTGCGCGGCACGGCGCGCCTCCGCGGCCAGGGCCGCGGTGCCGGCCGTGAACCCGGCGTCTCCCGGCAGGTCCAGGCGCGGCAGGGTCTCTCGCAGAAACACGTCCCAGTCCCGTGCCGGGTTGAGCACGGTCATGATTTCCCGCAAGGGCGAGCGCCAGGCCGGCTCGGTCTGCGCCAGCGGCCCGAGCAGTCGCGCCAGGCTCAGGAGGCGGCGCAGGGCAACGCGGATCTGGTGCAGGTATTCAATTTCCTCGGCTTGTTCGAGGAAGCCGGGCAGGTTGTCCACCAGTTGCGCCAGGGCCGCCTCCACCAGGCGAGTCCAGGCTACCCCAGCCGCCTCGGCAGGGTCCAGCCGGGGCCAGGTGGCCTTGCTGGGCGCGGGCTGTACGGCCCCTGCCAGGCGGTAGCCGATGGCCGCCTTGCTGCGCGAGTCGATGCCCAGGGGCACCCGTTGCGACAGGGCCAGGGCCGCGGCGAACAGGCCATCCGGCGCGCCGGATTTCAGTTCCAGTTCGATTTCGCATACCGGGCTGGTTGCTGTTCCGGAGCGTATCTCACCTTGATCCAGGGCGATCTCCATGGCCGTCCCGTCCAGGGACACCTGCCAGGTGGCGCGCTTCACCTCGGTGACGAAGACCGGCGCCAGACGTTCGAGGTCAATCCCCACTAGCAGCGCCAGGGCTTCCGGTGCCAGAACGGCGAGATCCGGCCGGTTGCCCATGACCTGGGCTTCCCATTCCGGACGCGCGCTCAGGGCGCCCACCGCGGGAGCGGCAGCCTTCACGGTCTGCACCCAGTGGTAGCCGACTCGGCGCAGGCGCAGGGCGATCAAGCGCCGGGTGAGGGCGAAATCCGGGGTGTCGAAGTAAATGCTGTGCAGCCGGTTGTGTTCCGCCTTGCTCCCAGCCAGCAATGGATGCCGCCGGACGCGGGCGACGTGGGCGGGGGCGAGGGACAGTTTGAGTTCGATTTCCATGATTTCCTTGTTTCGCCGTCATTTCCGAGGCGTAGGTCGGGCAAGGCGCGGTGTGCCCAACATCGCGACAGTTTGTTGAGCGCGCCGCGCTTTGCCCAACCTACCGCTCTTTGGAAAAGGAGGGAGCTCTGCGGCGCGATAGATGGAGATTCCGCTTGAGGGTAGCATCGACCAGGTTCCCCATTGTTACAGCCGCCCATGAGCCCCCAGCAGACCACAGAATTCCTCATCAACCGTGAACTCGGCATTCTCGAATTCAACCGCCGCGTCCTGGCCCAGGCGGATGACCCGAGCACGCCGCTGCTGGAGCGTCTGCGCTTCCTGTGCATCTTTTCCAGCAACATGGATGAATTCTTCGAGGTGCGGGTGTCCGGCCTCAAGGAACAGATTCGCCTCAACCCGCAGATGACCGGCGCCGACGGGCTATCCGCCCGCAAGGCGTTCCGCGAGGTGGCGCGGGTGGCCCACGAACTGGTGGCGCGCCAGTACATTCTTTTCAACAACGAAGTCATCCCGGAACTGGGCAGCGAGGACATTCGCTTCCTGCGCCGTACCCACTGGACCGAGGAGCAGACCGCCTGGATCCGTGAATTCTTCTTCAACGAACTGATGCCGGTGCTGACCCCCATCGGCCTGGACCCGGCCCACCCGTTTCCCAACGTCCTCAACAAGAGCCTCAACTTTGCCGTGGAGTTGTCCGGCAAGGACGCCTTTGGCCGCAGTTCCGACCGTGCCGTGGTGCAGGCGCCGCGTTCCCTGCCGCGGGTGATCCGCCTGCCCGACGAGATCGCCGGCTACGAATACGGCTTCGTGTTCCTGTCTTCCATCATTCATGCCCATGTGGGCGAACTGTTCTCCGGCATGGAGGTGCGCGGCTGCTACCAGTTCCGGGTCACCCGCAACTCCGACCTGTTCGTGGACGACGAGGAGAACAAGAACCTGCGCGAGCAACTTCAGGGCGAGTTGCCGCACCGCCATTACGGTGACGCGGTGCGCCTGGAAGTGGCGGACAACTGTTCCGGGGAGATGTGCGAATTCCTTTTGAAACAATTCGAACTGGGGCACGACGACCTTTACCAGGTGCGCGGCCCGGTCAATCTGGTCCGCCTGATGGGGGTGCCGGACAAGGTGGAGCGGCCGGACCTGAAATTCCCACCCTTCATACCCGGCATGCCGGCACAACTGGGCAGCGGCCAGAGCCTGTTCCAGGCCATCGCCGCAGGTGACATCCTGCTGCACCACCCCTACCAGTCGTTCCAGCCGGTGATCGATTTCATCCGCGAGGCGGCGGAAGACCCGAATGTGCTGGCGATCCGTCAGACCGTGTACCGCACCGGCACCGACTCGGAGTTGATGCGCCACCTGATCGCCGCCGCCCAGCGCGGCAAGGAAGTCAGTTGCGTGGTGGAACTGATGGCCCGCTTCGACGAGGAAGCCAACATCAACTGGGCGGAACAACTGGAAAAGGCCGGCGCCCATGTTGTCTACGGGGTGGTGGGCTACAAGACCCACGCCAAGTTGGCCCTGGTGGTGCGCCGCGAGGGGAGCAAGCTGAAACGCTATGCCCACCTGGGCACCGGCAACTACCACCCGCGCACCGCCCGCCTGTACACCGATTTCGGCCTGATGACCTGCAACCCGGATCTGTGCCAGGACGTCAACGACGTGTTCATGCAGCTCACCGGCCTGGGCCGCGCCCACGAACACACGCACCTGCTGCAATCGCCCTTCACCCTGCACCCGCGCATGATGCAGGCGATCCGCCAGGAAACCGAGCGGGCGCGGGCCGGCGAAAAGGCCATCGTCGTCGCCAAGATGAATTCCCTGCTGGAGCCGAAGATCATCCAGGCCCTGTACGAAGCGTCTCAGGCCGGGGTGCAGGTGGACCTGATCGTGCGCGGCGTGTGCGCGCTGAAGCCGGGCATACCCGGAATCTCCGACAACATCCGGGTGCGCTCCGTCATTGGCCGTTTCCTGGAGCACCACCGTATCTTCTACTTCTGGAGCGGCGGCCAGGAAAACGTCTGGCTGGCCAGCGCCGACTGGATGGACCGCAATTTCTTCCGCCGCATCGAGACTGCCTTCCCGCTGCTGGACCCGAAATTGAAGAAGCGGGTCATCAACGAAGGCCTGAAGCCCTACCTGAAAGACAACCTGCGCGCCTGGGAAATGCAGCCGGACGGCGCATTCAAGCGCCGTGCCCGACGCGGCAAGGGCTTCGACGCCCAGGCCTATCTGCGCACGCTGCTGGGCGGAAAGTAGGGCGGAGTGCCTTTGTCCCGGATTGTTCATTGGCACAGGTTCGCTTGTAGCGCCGGCGGCTCGCCGGCCTGATTTTTCTGATCAGCCCCACGAAGCCGGCGAGACGCCGGCACTACCTGTCTGGATGCCGGCATTACCATGGCTCTTGGGCAATCCGGGTTTGTTGTTGCAGTGCAATACCCCGGGGAAATACACTCCGGTCAATTTTTTCCCTTTTGGAGCCTGATTCATGGAAGCCGCCGGTTCGGTAGAAGTCGCCAAACACGTACTCATGCTGTTTGGCCTGGTCCTGGCCATCGGCACCGCCACGGGCCTGCTGGCTTCGAAATTGAAAGTGCCCGACGTGGCCCTGTTCCTCCTGGTAGGACTCGGCCTGGGGCCGGACGCCCTCGGCCTCATCAACGTCAAGGCGGATTCCGCGCTTAACCAGATCATCCTGATCTTCGGTTCCTGCTACATCCTGTTCGACGGCGGCGCCTCGCTGCGTTTCAAGGTGTTGAAGGAGGTCTGGGTCACCATCCTGGTCATTGCCACCCTAGGCGTGGTCATCACCGGCGCCGTGACCGGGATGGCCGCCCACTACATCCTCGGCGTTCCGGTCATCGTCGCCCTGCTGCTGGGGGCGGCCCTGGCCTCCACCGACCCGGCTACCCTGGTGCCCATCTTCAAGCAGGTGACCATCCGCGACCGGGTGGCCCAGACGGTCATGAGCGAATCCGCCTTCAACGACGCCATGGGCGCCATCGCCACCTTCGCGGTGCTGGGCGTGGCCATGGGCAAGGGCGATTTCTCGATTGGCGTCGCCCTCAAGGACCTGCTCTGGCAGGCGGGCCTGGGCATCTTCCTGGGCGGCGTGCTGGGCTATCTCGCGGCCCTGCTGATCGCCCACGAGAAATGGGACTTCCTCGCCGAATACGCCCCCCTTGTCACCCTGATGGCGGTGATCGGCGCCTACATGAGCGCGGACGGGGCCAACGCCAGCGGCTTCATGGCGGTGTTCGTGTTCG
>CAIXFP010000493.1 GCA_903918705.1 uncultured Pseudomonadota bacterium | reverse complement strand
GGCTACCGTGACCCGTGGCAGGAACCCCTGTTCTCCGAGCAATACCTGGATCGGCCCGTCGAAGCCATGGCCAGCGAAAGCCTGGGCATCGCCGTCCAGCGCGAACAGATGGTGGAGGTCGGCAACCTGGCCCTGGCCGATCCCGGGCACGCCCGCTGGGTCATCGCCGCCAGCACCGCCTTCCTGGCCGCGGCCGGTTACCGCTGGGTGCTGTTCACGGCCAACCTGCCCCTGGCCAACGCCTTCCGCCGCCTCGGTCTCAAACCACAGGCCCTGGGCCGGGCCGACCCGGATCGCCTGCCCGATCACGGCGCCTCCTGGGGCAGCTATTACGAAGCCGGCCCCCAGGTCTATGTGGGCGACATCCTGGCCGGCAGCCAGAAGCTCCTGGGTGTGAGCCAGCAACGCCGTCCCAACCTGCACGCCCTGCTCCACGCCTGCCAGCGCCTGGGCGCCCAGGCTCGACAGAACAGCTTCCAGCAAGAGGAGAAACGGGCATGGGCCTGAGCTTGCGCAATCGCCTGGAACAGCACGCCGACCGGGCGCCGGACCGGATCGCCCTGAGCGACGGCGCAATCCAGCTGGATTACCAGAGCCTGCGGCGGGAAGTGGATCGCCTTGCCGCCACCCTGCTGGGCCAGCGCGTCGGCCTGTTGCTCGACAATGGCGTGCCCTGGGCCTGTCTCGACCTGGCGCTGCTGCAACGCGGCTCGGTCTGCGTGCCGATGCCGGACTTCTTCACGAATGCCCAGTTGCGCCACCTGATCGACGATGCCGGCCTCGACCTGGTGTTGTGCGATCGTCCCGCCCGCATGGCGGCCCTGCACCCCGAGTTGAGCGGCAGCCGGATCACCGTGGCGGGCCAGGAAGTCTGGGCCTATGCCCTGCCGCAAGGAGGCGCGCGCCCCGGCTTGCCGGAGCGTACCGCCAAGATCACCTACACCTCCGGCAGCACCGGGCAACCCAAGGGCGTGTGCCTTTCGGCGGAGCATCTCGTCGCGGTCAGCCACGCCTTGTGCCAGGCGGTCGCCGCCGGGCCGGGGGATCGTTCCCTGGCCCTGTTGCCCCTGTCCACCCTGCTGGAAAACCTGGTGGGCCTCTACGCGCCGCTGCTCGCCGGCGCCCATGCGCAACTCCCGAAACTGGAGCGGTGCGGCCTGTTCGGCTCTTCCGGCCTGATGATCGAACGCCTGTTCGCGGCCCTGGTGGCATACGACCCGACGACCCTGGTCCTGGTGCCGCAACTGCTCAAGGCCATCATCGCGGGGGCCGCCGCCGGCCTCCCGCTGCCGGCGCAACTGCGCTACGTCGCCGTGGGGGGCGCTCCCGTGTCCAACGCCCTGATCGACAAGGCGCGCGCCCTGGGGGTGCCCGCCTACCAGGGTTACGGCCTGTCCGAGGCCGGCTCGGTGGTCAGCCTCAACCTGCCGGGCGCGGAACGCCCCGGCAGCGTCGGCCGGCCCTTGCCGCAACGCAGGGTGGAAATCGCCGCGGACGGCGAGATCCTGATCTCGGATTCCCTGTTCCTGGGCTATCTCGGCCAGCCCGAAACGGCGCGGGAACCCTATCCCACCGGGGATCTGGGCCATTTCGACCAGGACGGCTACCTCTACCTGAAGGGCCGCAAGAAAACCGTCTACTCCACCGCCTTCGGCCGCAACGTGGCGCCGGAATG
>CAIXFP010000492.1 GCA_903918705.1 uncultured Pseudomonadota bacterium | reverse complement strand
TCTATCGCGACCAGGCGGGTATTGCCGCCGCGGTAGGGCATGTACCAGTCATGGCTGGGCCGCTGTGTCACCCACAATTCCAGGCTTTCCCGCCCGGTGGCGCGCAGGGACGCCTTGATTTCATCGAAAGCCGCATTGCTGGATTTGCGTGGGTTGCGGTCATAGGGCCGAATCTTCGCTAGCGGAATTTCGTACTTCGTGCCGTCCACCATCGAATTCGGCGCGAGGCCAGCGGCGGCATTGCCCGGCCCCGGCACGCTCAAGGAGTCCGCCAACGAAACGGGCTGGCGCACGCGTGCCCGAACTTCCTCCGGCCTCACCTTGGAGAGCCGTGTCAGGTCGGCACCCGCTGCGAACGGGATGGCCGGCCCGGTCCGGGATTTACGGTCGGCCATCATGAGGACTCGTCGCCGATGTTGCCGACGTGGATGCCTTCCAGGTTGGGCATCAGTTCCCAGGCCAGCCGGTGCATGACTTCATACGCACAGGGCGTGGCGCCGGTCGTCACCCGGTCATGCCAGTGCACCGGCAGGCGGCCGGTGGTGGCGCGGACATAGGCGACCGTGCTGGGGATCACGGTGTCCAGCACGGTCACCTTGCCGGCCAGGGGGATGTGGCCTTCGCGCTTGATCTGCTGGGAAATGCTCTGGGCATCAGCCGTGCGCGTCTGGCGATAGATCAGCGCCTTGACCGGCCCGAGCGCCGGCATGTGCGGCATCGGCACGCCCCGGTAGGACAGGCGGTTGAGCAGATCCATCGTTCCGCTGAGGAACTCGCGCGCCGACAGGGCTTCCGGCACGATCGGCGAAATCAGGATGTCGGCCGCCAGCGCCGCGGCATCCTGAAGCGGGCCGACCGCGCCTTGCGTGTCGATCAACACGACGTCGTATTGCACTTCCAGTTCCGCCGAGTGCAGCGGCCCGTAAAGCCGTGTCTCCCGGAAGGTCTGGTTGATGAGCCAGTTCTGGATCTGGCCCTCGGGCGTATCGGAGACCACGATGTCCAGCACGCCGTTCACGGGCAGATCGACGACCGAGATGGCATCGCTGGTCATCATCCCGGACGTGATGATGTGGGTCAGACCGCGCTGGGCCTGGTGCTTGAGCGGGTACTACTTGCTCAGGGACGGCTGCACATCCGCGTCGATCAGGAGGACGCGTAGCCCCAGATCGGCAAGCAGGGCGCCCAGGTTGGCGGTACGCGTCGTCTTGCCGACGCCACCTTTGGTGCTGATGACGGCAAACCTGATCACGTCACCGCTCCCAGTGGCTCGGGCCACTCGGACAGGTCGATCTCAGGCGAATCGGATACCACGTTGCCCAAAACGCCAGGCAGCTCCGGGAGGTCGATATCAGAGCTGGCATCGGGAAATAGTTGGATAGAGGGTGCTTCTCGTCCCTGTCGATCTTCAGAGCGTGCAGGCCCATGTCCGCCTGTATCGCCCCCGGATTAGCCACCCGTGTGGTCATACCAATCCCGCTCTGGGTGTTGAAGATGGAGGTGTTGATCCCAACGCTGTAGTGGTGGGTACCGCGAGTGTGCGAGACACCTGCGGCTGCCGATAACGCTGGCACTTGGGCAAACATGGCCTCAGGCCACGTCGGCACCGATGGTTTGCTGGGCCAGCCAGTGGTCCAGCACGGACTTACGGTACTTAACCAACCGGCCGACCTTGATATAGGGGATGGCCTGCCGCTTGGTGCAGCGCCACACCTCAAGGGTGCGTGAGGTCACGCCCAGATAGGTTGCAGCTTGTTCCGTGTTGAGAAGATCCGAGCGAAGCAAGCTCGCCAGGATCGGATGGGGTTCAGCTTGTTGTGTTGCAGGATGGGACATAGTCGACCTCCGCGTAGGGCCCGCGCATGGGCGGTGTGGACAGGACGATAAAGAAAAATCGTCCAGCTTTGTCCGCCGAGGATGACTGGCATCGGTTGATGACGAACCCCGTTTCCATCGGATGTTCGCCAATGATTAATAAGGGAATTTATCGACGCTTGAGAGGCCCACCATGCGCTGGATGCAAGCGGGGCGAACTGCATGCGGCAGCGTGTGCCGTGAGGAAACAGAGGGTGGCTACGTTCGGCGTGGTGCGGCTACGTGGGGTTCTACGCAGGTGGTTCGGCCGCGATTCAGGCATCACCGATCATGGCTGTACAAGCTACCCTAATCTTTGGCGGGTTATCGATTCGATGTATTGGCGCGCTTCTCTCAGATAGCGTGCGATGGCGCCGCGGTCCAGGCCCAGCCCCAGGCGTTCCGCATCGGCGGTGATCTCGCGGGCGTCGTTATAGGGTTGCTCCAGTTCCATGCCATACCCACGCCGGGCCATGACATAGATCAT
>CAIXFP010000491.1 GCA_903918705.1 uncultured Pseudomonadota bacterium | reverse complement strand
CTCCGACCGACCTCGTTCGACGACTACGTCGGCCAGGCCGAGGTGATCGCGAACCTCCGCGAGGCGGTGCGCGCCGCCAAGCACGGCGGTTGGCAATTGGATCACATGCTGTTCGCCGGCCCCGCGGGCCTCGGTTGCGCCGACGTGCTGGCACGCAATGGCGTTCACGCCGTGGTGTTCGACCGCAACCCGGAAATCGGCGGCCTGCTCACCTTCGGCATCCCCGAATTCAAGCTGGAAAAGAGCGTGATGACTCGCCGCCGCGAGATCTTCGCGGGCATGGGCATCGAGTTCCGCCTGAATACCGAGATTGGCAAGGAGGTACAGATGGCCGATCTGCTCGCGGAATACGACGCCGTGTTCATGGGCATGGGCACCTACACCTACATGCAGGCCGGCATCCCCGGCGAAGACCTGCCTGGCGTGACGCCCGCGCTGCCCTTCCTGATCTCCAACATCAACCAGCGCTTAGGGCTGCCGCAGGACGCGGCGGGCTTCGTCGACATGAAGGGTCTGCGCGTGGTGGTGCTGGGCGGCGGCGACACCGCCATGGACTGCAACCGCACTTCCATCCGCCAGGGTGCGGCCAGCGTCACCTGCGCCTACCGCCGCGACGAAGCCAACATGCCCGGCTCCAAGCGGGAAGTGGCCAACGCCAAGGAAGAGGGCGTTGCTTTCCTGTGGAACCGCCAGCCGGTGGCCGTGGTGGGTGATGGAAAAGTGGAAGGCATCAAGCTGGTCACCACCGAACTGGGCGCCCCGGATGCCCGTGGCCGCCGCACTCCGGTGGTGGTGGAAGGCTCCGAGGAAATCATCCCGTGCGACCGTGTCCTGGTGGCCTTCGGCTTCCGCCCCAACCCGCAGCCCTGGTTCGCCGAGTTCGGCATCACCACCGACCAGGGTGGCCGCGTTGTCGCCAAGGGCCAGAAGCATTCCTACCAGACCGCCAACCCCAAGGTGTTCGCCGGCGGCGACATGGTGCGTGGCTCCGACCTGGTGGTCACCGCGGTCTACGAAGGCCGCGAGGCGGCCAAGGGCATGCTGGAGTATATGGAAATCTGGTGAGCCGTATGCCGTAGGTTGAGCGAAGCGCAGCGTGCCCAACCTACAACAACTCCCCGCTCGCCTGCCAACGGTGATGCCGGCGAGGCGTCGGCGCTACTTGCCGAAGCGCGCGTACCAGAGCAGCCCCATCACCGTCTTGCCGTCGGTGATGCGGCCGTCGCCCACCATGGCGACGGCTTCCGCGAAAGGCACGCGGAGGATTTCCAGGAATTCGTCCTCGTCCATGTTGTGCCCGCTATAGGACAGCTCGCGGGCCGCGAAATACACCAGGCGCTCGTCGGAATAGCCAATGCAGGGATGGAAGGTGACCAACTCCTTCCATAGCCTGGCGATGTAGCCGGTCTCTTCCTCCAGTTCCCGTTGCGCGCAGGCCAGGTCGGCCTCGTCAGGGTCGAACTTGCCGGCGGGCAGTTCCAGGAAATCCCGGCGCAGCGGGTAGCGGTACTGGCGTTCCAGCAGGATGTCGCCGTTCTCGAACACCGGGATGATGACCGCCGCGCCGGGATGCACGATGTATTCCCGGGCGGACTCGTTGCCGTCGGGCAGGCGCACCCGGTCCTTCTTGACGTGCAGCAGGCGACCGCGATATTCGTCGCGGGAGTCGATGGTGTGTTCGGTCAGGTCGGGAGCGGTCATGGCGGCTGGGGAGTGGGTGGCCCGTCACGGGCCGGTTGATGGTGGGTGAGGCGACCGATTTCAAGGCGACGCCCTTCGGCCCGCTGCCGGCCGCCTACAACAGGGCGGCAAGCCGGGCCCGCAGATCACTCGGGAGCCCGCGAACCGTGGCTTCCCGCCGGGCCGGGGACCAGATGGAATCGGGAAACTTCGGGTCGTCCGCCCAGCGCGGGATCACGTGCCAGTGCACGTGGGGCACCATGTTGCCTAGGCTGGCCAGGTTGATCTTGTCCGGCAACACCACTTCCCGCACCGCGGCTTCCACCGCGAACACCACATCCATCAGGCGCTGCCTGTCGGCGGGCGGCAGGTCGCTCATTTCCTTGACGTGGGCGTTGAGGATCACCCGGCAGTAACCGGGAAAGTCGGCGTCGGTGACCAGAATCACGCGGCAGAAGGCATCGAACCAGAGCACGTCGCCGTCCTGGCTGCAAAGGGGACAGGTCATATCGGATTGGGGGTCATCGTTGCTGGCGGGCGCTACTTGGGAATGCGCACTTCCCGTTCGCCGTAATGGCCTTCGTTGGCGCGCGGGTGGCAGGCGATGCAATTGGCCGGGGTGCCGATGGCCTTGCGTTGCCAGAACTCCCGCGGCACTTCGTCGTGGATGTACCTGAAGTAGGCGGTTTCCGTGATCCGCTGCGGCGTGGCGGCGGCCGGCACGGACGCGGCGATGCGCCGCATGCGCAAATCCGCGAAGGCGCCATCCGCGGCCATGTCTTCCAGGTCCTTGAGTAGCGCCAGGCGTACCGGCTCCTGCACGCTGGCATCCTCGCCGAAATGGTTGCCGAGTTCCGAGAGCATCCGGCGCCATGAACGCGCCGGCAACAACCCCGGCGCGTAGGTGGTGTGGCAGCCGCCGCACTCGCTGACCAGGGTCTTGCCGCGCGGCATGGGAAAGACCGCCTCGTCATCGGCCGGAGCATTGGCTATCCAGGCACCGGCCAGGCCCAGGGTGGCGCAAAGGATCGCCAGGTTTTTCCAGGTCACGCCCATGGCCGCCTCACTTCACCGAGATCATGTAGGCCACGAAATCGGCTTTTTCCTGGGGCGTGCAGGCGCGCCCCAGAACTTCCGGGCAATTGCGCCGGAACCACTTCTCCACCTTGGCCGGATCGCTGAAACGGTCGCGCTGTGCCACCAGCGCGATGGGGTCGATGGCCTTGTGGGTCTTGATGTGCTGGCCGACGGCCTTGGGGTCATCGCTGTGGCATGCGGTACAGGATTCGGCCGATTTGCCGCCGCTGAACTTGCCGCGAAACAGCTTTTCCCCTTGCGAGGGCAAGGCCTTGCCTCCCGCCACGGTGATCAGCCCCGCGAGAACCTGCTGGGGCGTGTCCGCCTGGACATTCATGGCCGCGCACAACAGGGCCGGCAATAGCAATCGCTTCATCCTTGATTCCTCAGTTGAACGTGCTCACCCGACAGGTGAACGTGATCGAAGGCGCAGACTTCAGCAGCCATGCGGTCTCACGGAGCCAAGCGAGCGGTCGGCTGAGGAATCCAGGATCATTCCTCCTCCTCGTCAACCTTGCGATATTGGAAGCCGCTCACCATGGCCTGGGCCAGGGGCGTGCCGTGGCGGACTTCATGCCCGATCAGCGCGGCGATGTGCACGACCACGAAGGCCAGCACCGCGTTCTCCATCCATTCGTGGGGGCCGAGAAACCGGTGCTTGAGCAGCACGTCATGGCCCAGCCAGAAATTGAGGGGACCGCGCCCCTGCTCGATGGCGGCCAGGGCCAGGCCGGTGGCCGCCATCCCGAACAAAAGCAGATAAAACACCAGATACACCGCCGTGGCCGGCGCGTGATGGCCCCAGTCCCGGGGCGCCGCGAACCACTGCCGGTTGCGCAAGGCCCGCCACCAGGCCCGCGGCTGCCACAGGGCGCCGATCCGGGCATGGTTCGGCCCGGCCAGGCCCCAGGTGGCGCGGGCCACCAGGCCAAGAATCAGGCCATAGCCGGTCCAGACGTGAAAACGCCAGAGACTGGTGGCCTCCGGCGTATAGCCCAGCCACTCGCCCACGCGGCCGCCCAGCAGCAGCAAAACGATGGCCAGCGCGTTCCAGGCGTGGATGCTCCGCAGTATGGGGTCGTAGACCTTTTTCCGGTCGAGAAGCACGCGCGCCATGGCGCCGCCTTACTTGCCTTCGACGTAGGCCTTGGTCACCGGCGGCAGGCCATAGTTGTCGTCATCACCCTTGATGCTGAACAGCGGCGAGGTCAGGGCCGGCTTGCCGAGGAACTGGTAATAGGCGGCGATGTCCTCGACATCCTTGTCGGTCAGGGTGATCGCGGCCAGGTTCATCATCGGGTGCAGAACCTTGCCGGTACGGTATTTGTTGATCTTCACCGTCATCTTGTCGGCATTGCGGCCAGCCAGTTGCAGGGTATAGAAAATGCCACCGTAACTGTCGTTGCCGTGGCAGGCCACGCACAGGGCGGCCTTGTTCTTGCCGGCCACGGCATCACCGGTGGCGAGGGCGGGAAGAGAAGCGGCCAGAGCGGCGGCCGCGACAACGTAGGCAATGGTTTTCATCGGGACTCTCCAGAAAGCGACGGTTATGTGGAATTGCATGCCGAATCCAGCGGCGGAAACATAATCCTAGAACCGGCTCATATTGTCACGAGGGGGCTTTCCCGGGAGAAAAAAACTGAGGCCTGCGGAAAATCGCCACACGCGGCCCTGCCGAGGTCCGGGTTGCGACAAACACAGGCCCGGTTCGCCAGGCCGGTTTGTAGCTGAGCCAACGCGCCAGTCACGAATGCGACACGGCATATCAGATATAACCTATTGAAAACAATACGTCTTCAATCTGGCATAGCGCTTGCTAAACCCCACTTGATGGTTGTTTTCGCAGCGCAAGCCCGTTGCCGTATTCACTGCGGGCCGCCGCCACAGTTCCTGACTTCGGGAGTTCAAGCTATGGGATCGGGTTTTGTCGTGCCAGGCGTTATAAAGTCTAAAGACATAACGGGTTCGTTGTTGCCGAACCCCAGCGGGATTCGACCGCCCAGTGGCTTACCGCATCTCCTGGAGAAATTCGCGGAGCTGGGTTCTTTGCGGGAAGCCGCCGCTGCGGCGGGGCTCGATGAGGACCAGGCATGGAGCCGTTTGGTCACGGCCAACAATCTGTCGGAAGTGCCCCTGCTCCAGGCCCGGGCCGACCATGCATCAGCCACGCCCGTGGCAGCCCGGCTACTGGGACGTTCCGAGAGTCTTGCCGAGGCCTTTCAGGGTGTGCTGGACGCCCCCGCTGGCGGCACCTTCCGCCAGTTCCATCTGCGCCGCCAGGTGCTGGTGCGACTCCAGGCCCGTTGCAGCGCACGCAATCAGTTCTTTTGCCAGGTGCGGCTGCTATTCCGCGAGCGGGTCAATGCCGTGGCCACCCTGGACCTGGGCGGCGGCGACCACATCGAGGCCCAGATCACCGCGCGCAGCGCCGAGACTCTCGGCCTGGCGAGCGGCAGCCACTGCCACGCCCTGATCGACCCCGCCTGGGTGGAAGTACAGTCCGCCGCGGAAGCCGCGGGCAGCGCCCGGCAGAACAGCCTGGCCGGCCGGGTGGTGCGTTGCCGGGAAGACCCGGTGGACAGTGAAGTGACCATCGCCCTGGCCGGCGGCCGCCTGCTCCTGGCCAGCATGACCCGCGCCGAGATGGAGGAGAAGACCATCCGCGTGGGCAGCGCGGTGTGGGCGGTGATCCAGTCCTCGCAAATCATCCTCGCCGTGGCGGACCGGCCCGCGGCGGCCACCTTGAAACGGAGCTAACCATGGCCAGCCCCCTGAGTTTCGATCTTCTGTTGCAATCCAGCCACGACCCGTCGGACGCGGTGACCCGTGCCCTGGCCGGTGCCCTCGCCCATGCCGCCGCCGGCGTCATCCCGGCCCCCACGCTGGGCCTGGACGGGACGCGCTTCCAGACCCTGCTGGCGCGGCACTTCCCCGCCCTCGACGGGCAGATCTGCGCCGCCCATTGCGAGGGCTGCCGGCCACTACGCAGCGACGAATTCGCGGATCTGGTGGCGCTGCTGCTGGCCCATCGCGCCCACGCCGGCGAGGAGGCGGAATGGCTGGCCCACGCCATCGCCAGCGCCTGCATGGGCGGCAACCATCTCTACCATGACATGGGCTTGCCCAACCGCCAGGCCCTGTCGGAATTGCTCAGCCGCCACTTCACCCGCCTGTTCGAGAAGAACGTCGGCAACATGAAGTGGAAGAAGTTCTTCTACAAGCAGTTGTGCGATCAGGCCGAGGTGCGGGTCTGCCAGGCGCCCTCCTGCCAGGTCTGCAACGACTACCAGGCCTGCTTCGGGCCCGAGGACGACACCTTTCCCGCCAGCCTGGCGGCGCTGGCGGGCCGTGCACCGGTGCCGCAGTGACGCGGCATTCAGCCCTTGGTCGCCAGGATCACGTGGGAGGCCTTGACGATGGCGGACACCGGCGTGCCGATGTCGAGGCCCAGGGATTCCACGCTCTCGTTGGTGATGATGGCGTTCACCGTGAGGCCGCCGGAGGTCGCCAGGGTCACCTCGGTGTTCACCGCGCCCTTCATCAGGCGGCTGACGTTGCCGCGCAGATGGTTGCGGGCGCTGGTCTTGAGGCCGGAATCGTCGGTCATCAGGATCACCCAGGGCGCCTTGATCAGGGCGGTGGCTTCGCTGCCCACGTGGAGGCCGAGTTCCTTGACGCTGCCGGCGGTGATCACGGAAACGATGCGGTCGCCGCTGGCCAGGGTCAGTTCCACTTCGGCGTTGACCGGGCCGGGAACGACG
>CAIXFP010000490.1 GCA_903918705.1 uncultured Pseudomonadota bacterium | reverse complement strand
CGACTTCATGGAAGCCGCGACCCAAGCGCGCGAGCGCCTGAGCAACGCCAACGCCAAGGCCAAAGAGCGGGTGGCCGACCTGCAGGACTTCGTGCGCCGCTTCTCCGCCAACAAATCCAAGGCCAAGCAGGCCACCAGCCGGCTGAAGCTGATCGAGAAGATCAAGCCGGAGGACATGAAGCCCTCCAGCCGCCAGTACCCCTGGATCCGTTTCGACTACGACGAGAAGGAAAAGCTGCACCGCCTGGCCTGCGAGGTGGAGGGTTTGAGCTTCGGCTACGAGGCGGGCGTCCCGGTCATCAACAACCTCAACGTGCACATCTCCGCCGGCGACCGCGTCGCCATCATCGGTGAGAACGGCGTCGGCAAATCCACCCTGCTCAAACTGCTGGTGGGTGAACTCAAGCCCAGGAAGGGCGCCATCAAATGGGCGGAGAAAGCCAAGCCCGGCTACTTCGCCCAGGATCATTCCGCCGAATTCGATTCCGACCGGCCCTTGACCGTATGGATCACCGATTGGGTGCGCGCCGGCGGTTTCGAGGGCAACGACGTGGAAACCCTGATCCGCGGCACCCTGGGGCGCCTGCTGTTCTCCGGCGACGAGGTGAAGAAACCGGTGCGGGTGATCTCCGGCGGCGAGCAGGGCCGCATGCTGTTCGGCAAGCTCATGCTGCTGCGCCGCAACGTCCTGTTGATGGACGAGCCCACCAACCACCTGGACATGGAATCCATCGAGGCCCTCAACACCGGCCTGGAAAAATTCCCCGGCACCCTGCTTTTCGTGTCCCACGACCGGGAATTCGTCTCGTCGCTCGCCAACAAGATCATCGAGTTGAAGCTGGACGGCAGCCACGTGGTCTACGAGGGCGGCTACGAGGATTACCTGGCGAGCATGGGGCTGGATTGACGAGGGTCACGGCGGCGCCCGCCTGGCGGGCACCGCGCTGAAAGCCCAGGCTGGCCACGCTTCGCACCACGCCGACCTGGGCGATTTCGGACGCGACAACCCGGAGGGGCCGCGTCGGGGTGATGCCCCGCCGCAAACGATGGCCGCCATATTCTCCCGCCCCCGCGCCGCGACGGCCGGGACGAGACAGGGCTTGTTCACCCGACCGCGGCGCTGTCGTCTCGATTGTTTTCCTAAAGTTTTTCCGATGCAGGCCGTAAACCGGTGGGCCAAGTCACGGGCACCCCTTCCAACTTGCCTCAAGGAAATTCCCATGCGCATGATCCTCCCGCTGTCCCTGTTTGCCCTTTCCGCCCTGGTGGCCGTCGTGCCGGCCCGCGCTGCGGAAGAAACCCCCAACAGCATTCACGGCGGTACCCACCTCAGCGTCGACCAGGCCAAGGCCCAGTTCGACAAGGGCGCGCTGTTCATCGATGCGCGGGTTGCCGCGGAATATGCCGACAAGCACATCAAGGGCGCCGTCAACGTGCCCTTCAAGGAAGAGTTCCCCAAGGTGTCCAAGACCGGCACGGGCGACAAGTTCGACCTCAGCAAGCTACCCGCGGACAAGAACAAGGTCATGGTGTTCTATTGCAACGGCTCACCCTGCTGGAAAGGCTACAAGGCCGCCGATCACAGCATCAAGGCGGGCTACAAGAAGGTGATGTGGTTCCGCGACGGCATGCCGGCGTGGGAAGGCAAGGGCCTGCCGACTGAATAAGCACCTGTTCCCACCATTGCTCGGGAGAGACCCATGATCCAGACCCTGCGCGGCCTGCAGCTATTGATAGCGGCCCTGACCCTGATTTGCGTGCTCGCCTTGGGCGGCATGGCCATGCAGGCCGCGCGCGGCGGCGCCCAGGCCGTGGATGAGATCAATACGCAGGCGGTCTCGCCGCTGCTCCTGATTTCCGGCATCGAGCGGCACATCAAGGAAATCCGCTACCGCATCGCCGGCGTGGCCCTGGGCCAGATGCCGACGGTGGGGTCGGCCAACCATCTCAAGGAAATGCAGGCCGTATTGCCGACGGAATGGGCCAGGTTCCGGGAACTGGCCCAGGCTGGCGGCATGTCCGGGGAGGGCAGGAAACAAGTCGACAAGATCGACGCCGGCATGAAGGTCATGCAGACGCTGCTGGATCGCCTGCTCAAGGCTTACCAGGGCGATGACATGGCCACCGTGAAGAGCATTCTGGAAGACGACTGGCCGCTGGTGCATGCCCAGGTCATCAAGCCCATGGAGCAGTTCATGCCGCAATATCAGAGCGTGGTCAGCGCGGCCTTCGCGGCCGAGCGGCAGCGCGGCGTGCGCAACGGCTGGATCCTGGCGGGCCTGTTGAGCGTGGCGTTCCTGTTCCTGGCCGGCCTCAACTGGACCATGCACCGCCGCCTGAATCGGCAGCTCGACACCGCGAAGAGCGCCGTCGCCGCGGTTTCACGGTTCGATCTGACCCAGACCATCCCGGTGCGGGGCCAGGATGAAATCAGCGAACTCCTGAAAGGCCTGTCCGCCATGCAGGAACATTTGCGCGACGTGGTGACCCGGGTACGCACGGGTGCGCGGGCGCTGGAACAGGATTCCCGAGTTCTGGCCCAGGCCAGTTCGAGCGTGGCCGGGGCCAGCGTCGAGCAGGCCGAATCCGCCTCGGGCATGGCCGCCTCCATGCAGGAGTTGTCGGTTTCCATCGATCAGATGAACGAGCACGCCAAGGAATCCAACAGTCTCGCCCTGCGTTCCGGCAGCGCCGCCCAGGAGGGACGCGACGTGACCCTGCGGGCGGCGCGCGAGATGGCGGCCATCGCGGAAGGCGCACGGGAATCCTCGGCCATCGTCGCCGAGCTGGGCGGCCTCTCGAGCGAAATCACCGGCATAGTCAACGTCATCAAGGAAATCGCCGACCAAACCAATCTGCTCGCCCTCAATGCCGCCATCGAGGCCGCCCGCGCCGGCGAGCAGGGGCGCGGCTTCGCCGTGGTGGCCGATGAGGTTCGCAAGCTGGCGGAGAGGACCGCCGCTTCCACGCAGCAGATCGGGTCCATGATCCAGCGTATTCAGAACGGCACGCAACGGGCGGTGGAGGCCATGGAAACCGGCGTTGCCCGCGCCACCCAGGGCGAGGACATGGCCCGACGCGCCGGCGAGGCCATCGACCAAATCGAACAGCGGACCAGCGAAGTGGTGCGCGCCGTGAGCGAAATCCAGGCTTCCCTCACGGAACAGAGCTCGGCGGCGCGAGACGTGGCCGCGCGGGTGGAGCACATTGCCCAGATGACCGAGACCCATTCCAGTGCCAGTCATCAGACCAGCCTGACGGCGCAGAACGTGACTCAGTTGGCCGGCCAGTTGAACGACACGGTGAGCGGCTTCCAGGTGTGACGGGCGGCGACCCCAAGCCCGCGTAGCCCGGCCTCTCCGTCCGACGGTACCGCTTGCGGCCGCCTACTGGAGTTCCCGCTCCAGTTCCTCGATGGTGGTGTGGCGCACGTCCTTGCCCTTGACCATGAACACCACGTATTCCGACATGTTCTTGGCATGGTCGCCGATGCGTTCGATGGCTTTCACCACGAACAGCAGATCGATGAAGGTGGTGATGGTGCGCGGGTCTTCCATCATGTAGGTGATCAGGTGGCGCATGATCATCTGGAATTCCTCGTCCACTTCCATGTCCTGGCGCGCCACCCAGGCGGCGCCGGAGGCATCCAGGCGGGCGAAGGCGTCGAGGGAT
>CAIXFP010000489.1 GCA_903918705.1 uncultured Pseudomonadota bacterium | reverse complement strand
TCGATGACGGCAGCACGGACACCAGCCGGGCGGTATTGGCCAGCTACGGCGAGCGCTTGCGAATGGTGGGACAGTCCAATGGCGGCCCCGCAGCGGCGCGCAATCGCGGCCTGCGCGATGTGCGCGGGCGCTATGTGGCGTTTCTCGATGCCGACGACTATTGGCTTCCGGAAAAACTGGAACGCCAGGTCGCGCTGCTCGATAACCGTCCTGACGTGGGCTTTTGTTCTACCGCCACCACCGTGGTCGACACGTGCGGCGAACACCTGCGCGACTGGCCTTGTTTAATCACGGCGGTACCGCTCCTGGAGACCTTGTTCATGCACAGCGCGGCGGTAAGCGGTTCCACTTCGGGCGTGTTGGCGCGGAGTGAATTGTTGCTCGGACCAGGTGACGGATTCGACGAGCGCTTGCGTGGCTTTGAGGACCCCGATCTGTGGATGCGCCTAGCTGCGCACACGGGCTATGCCTGCATTCCGGAAGCGCTGACTGTGGTGGTGCGCACCCCCAATAGCGTGAGTGGCAAACTTCCCGCCATGTGCGCGGCAACACTGGACTCATTCCGCAAGAACCGGGATCTGCTGCCATCGGACAAACGGGGCAGCTACTGGCACGCGGCCTGCGCCGGTGCGCTGGCCGATTATGCCAAGGGGGCCTACCGCGCGGGCCAGCGCGGCCAGGCGTTAGTCTGGCTGCTGCACGCCCTGCGGCATTCGCCGCTGGGGCGCGGACGACTGATCTTGGGACTGCTGCTGGCGATGCTCGCCGGCAGCACTCTGCCATGACCGATCCCGCTTTCCTTGTCCTGGCGCTCCAGGCCAGCAACATGGCCGCGTTGGTCGCCGTGCTGTTTACCGTATTGCTGCTCGGCAAGTCCCTGCTCGACTTCAGCCAGACCGGCCCACCATTGGGCCGCGAGGTCATGCAGCATTACCGGGCGACACTGGTACAAAGCGTGGCGCGTCTGGCACTGGCCGCATTCCTGCTCGCAAATCTGCTGGCTCTGCCAGGGTGCATGATCTACCTGATGGGCTTGGTGTTGTTTGGTTTGACCTACCATCCGGCGCTGGCTGCGCTGGCCGCATTGCTCTCCCTGGCCCTGCTGGCCTTCTTCCAGTTCTGCCGGATGCTGTTGCTCTCCCCGGGGGTGATCGTGGCGTCATCGCATTACGCGATGCCACGCTTCTATTCGCTTTGGGAGCGACTGACCCCGGCACACCTGGAGCGATGGTCATGGGGGGGCCGCGCGCTCTATCTTGCCTGGATGGCGCTGGGGATCGTGGCGCTGCTCTGGCAGGGTGCGGTGTATTCCGTGCTGGCGCTAGTCATGCTGCATGGTCTGGCGCAACTGATCTACCGCGGTTGGATCGAGGATAGCGAACCGCGGCCCATGCCTGCGGCCCCGCCGGGGAAACAACCCAACTTGTTGATGATCGGTTCCGACACTCTGCGCGCGGACCGCCTCGGCGTGGCCGGCTATCGCCGCGCGTTGACGCCCAATCTGGATCGCCTTGCCGCTCATGGCGCCGTCCTCACCCAGTGCTATGTCCCCTGCGCTCGCACCGCCCCCAGCCTGCTCTCTCTGTTCACCGGGGCATGGCCGCATAGTCACGGGGTGCGCGACAATTTCGTCAGCGATGTGGAGACCCGCCTGGTGCAAGCGGCCCTGCCCCGCATTCTGGCCGAGGCCGGCTATCAGACCGCCGCCGTGGGAGATTGGGCGGCCTCCGACCTGAGCAAGTTCGACCTCGGCTTCGAGTCGCTGGACGTGCCGGCTGACCAGTGGAACCTGAAGTTCCTGCTGCGCCAGGGCCCCAAGGACATCCGCTTGTTCCTGTCGCTGTTTCTCGGCAACCGCATCGGTAAGTATTTTCTCGAAGAAATCTATTTTCTCGGCGGCGTGCCGCTGACCCGCCAGTTGGGTTTGCGTGCGCGACAGATGCTGGAGGAACTGGGGGCGGACGAGCGTCCGTTCTTCCTCAACGTGTTCATGGCCAGCACGCACCCGCCGTTTGCCGGCGAATATCCCTACTACACGATGTATGCCGACCCCGCCTATCGGGGCCCTTCCAAGTTCGCCATGGCCAAACTGACCGAACCGTTCGAGATCATCCGGCGCCAGGGTGAGCCGCGCGAGGAGTTTGACCTTGAGCAAATCCTCGATCTCTACGACGGCTGCGTAAAGAGTTTCGACGACGAGGTGGGGCACATCCTCGACTACCTGGAGGCGAGTGGCCACACACACGATACCCTGGTGGTGATCTATAGCGACCACGGCATGGAGTTCTTCGAACATGAGACCTGGGGCCAGGGCAATTCAGCCATCGGTGACTTCTCGGCGCGAATTCCGGTGGTGATGGCCGGGCCTTCCCTGCCTGCCGCCACCTGCCTTGACGGGGTAACTCGTAGCATCGACCTTGCTCCAACTTTGCTCGAGTTGTTGGGTCTGCCGCCCGCGCCGACCATGGAGGGCATTTCTCTGGCCAGCGCCCTCAAGGGAGCACCGTTACCGGAATTGCCCGCTTTCTACGAGACCGGTATCTGGTTGACAACTCTGCCCGGCACACCGCCAGGCCATTTGAGTTACCCGGGGATCCTGGAATTACTGGATATCCCCGACCTGGATTCCGGCACCCTGGCGATCAAGCAGGAATACCAACGCCAAGTGGTGGCTGCGAAGGATCGCATGATTCGTTACGGACGCTGGAAACTGGTCTATCAACCCCTGCTCGATGGCCGTCTGCTGCGCCTGTTCGACGTGGAGTCCGACCCGGACTGCCGCCAGGATCTGGCCGCGGCGCAACCGGAGATCACTTCGAGGCTTTGGGGATTACTCCAGGCGTGGATGGGGTAGTCGCCTCTGGAGCCGGCAGCGTATCGGTACAGAAACGGCACCAGGGATTTTTCGGCGAGCCGATTTCATGTGTCTCGGCGACTGGCGTGTTCGCTACTGCGCCATTGGCTTCCGGATGGGGTTCCTTGGGCGGCACCGCAGGTGTGCCTGCTGCGGATTCCTGCGCCTGCACATGGGGAGTTTCGGCTACGGGAGCAATCGGTGCCGGGTAAGGCATTGGACCACCCAATTCCTTATACATTCGTTTCAGAGGTTTGCTATTTGGATTATTCAGCAAGCCCTTGGTCACGATTTCCAGAGCATGTTTCTTGTCATTGCTCTTGAGAAAGAACTCGGCGAGCCCGGTATAAGCCTTGGCCAGTTTCGGATTGCCGTTCATCGCCTTGGTGTATTCCGCCGCAGCAAGGATTGCATTCCCTTGCAGGGTGTAGATTATTCCCTTCTGAAGGTAGATGTCCGGGAGTAATACAAAATCAGGCGTGGTATGGCCGATCACGTAGTTGCAGCCATCTATCGCATCGTTAAGGGTGGCGGCAATATCCTGTTTTTTGTTTGCCGGTATTCCATATGCGCGATTGGTGAAGCGAACGCAATCGCAATAGTGGTGCATGTGCCCCCAGTTTGGATCCCTCTTGTCGGCTCTAGGGTCGTTGTATATGGTGGTCCGGCACATGTTCATTTCATCCGGTGTCGCCGCGTAGTCGGCGTGTGCCAAGGAAGAAAACAACATGAAAACAATCCAGGCTAATAGAGCCCGTGGAAAAAAAATGGCGGTCATCTCGATATCTCCATGCTCAATGGTTGGGCATCCAGGCGGCTGGGCTCCCAAGTCCCTGCATAATGCCTGCTGAAAGTTGCTGCGCGTACGTCTTTCCACACCCTACCGGGCCGATACCGCCATCAGGTGTGTGACAGTTCTGCTTCTGCGCAGTGGACGGGGGACCTCGCTCGCGAAAGACAAGCCCTGCGGCTGACGAACCGATAAATCGCCGCCCAGCTCATACCGATCACCCAGCCGCGCTTCAAGAACTGTAGGTATGTCAGGAATGCGGTGGGCGCTAGTGTAACGTGATGGACCGAGACCGGGTCACACAACAGACCGTGTCTTAGCGGCCACGGTGTCCCAGCTGAACTCGGTTTTCGCTCGCTGCCGGGCGGTACGTGCCAAGCGTTCGGCCAACGTTTTATCACCCAACACGGCAATCAATGCATTTGTCACTAACGCAACGTCCGTGCCATCGACGCGAATACCTGTCTTACCATCCACCACCGCCGCTCCGGTCCCACCGGCGTCGCCTGCTATGGCAGGTTTTCCACAGGCCGCCGCTTCCAGGAACACCATGCCGAAGCCCTCGGTATCACCGTTTATCTCCCTGTTCGCCATGACGAAGACATCACAGGCGTTGTACCAGCGTGGCAGATTTTCCGGGCTGACGTGGCCGAGCAGGTGCAGGCGGGCCGCCACGCCAGCCTCCTTGGCCAAGTTGGAGAGATAGTCCCAATCCTCGCCGATGCCGATCAGCGCGTAATGCACATCCAGACCTCGACTCACCAGCTCCGGCAGGGCGCGGATAACCTGGTCGAAGCCCTTGCGCCGCACCAGGCGACCCACTCCAAGAATCAGGTGTTGTTCTGGCCGCAGGTCGATGGACCGGCGCAAATCGTCGTAGGGCAGGCCGGGCCGAAAACGTTCGGTATCGACACCGGGGTAGATCAAAGTGATGGTTTCACGGCGTACTCCCAGCCGTACCATCTCCTCCACTGTGTACTCGCTGTTGGCGATGTTGGCATCGGCATGGCGGTAGACCCACAACATGGCGCGGAATTTTCGTCCTTGACCCCAGGTGGTGAGTTCCTCGCCATGACAATACACCACCAGTGGTACACGCAATAGCCGCGCCATGGCCCAGGCCACCAGTCCTTCAGGCAAGGCGCGAGCACCGTGCACCGCGTCAAAACGGTGACGCAACGCCAATAGCAGTGATCGACCGAGCAGTTTCAGGTACATACCCAGGGATTCCGGCTTCAACCACCACACCCGCTTGAGGCCGACACGATGGATGCTGTTGGGATGCGTTTGATCGATGGTCACAGCGTCATCCACTGCGGCGGTGACGATGTGCACGTCATTGCCGCCCATGCGGCGATAGACAGCGTCATACCAGATGGTGGTGCCTCCCTTGGTGGGTAGAAATAGTTCCGAAATGACCAGAAGTCGGGAGGGCTTAAGCGTGTTCACGGTTAGGGGTATGGTGATCGGGCAAAAAGGTTGAGCAGGGCGAACAGGCCAATGATGCGTGCCAAATTGCCGAATCGGGGAATATCCGCCACACGGCGTAGCCAGATGGTAAACCGGCTACGCGTGTCTTGTTCGATCCATGCGGAATCGTTGTAGCGGATGGCCCGGCCCAACTCCGCGCAGGAAGTAAATCGCAGTCCCGGATACTGTTGCAACGCCTGGGTATATAGCTTGTCCATGGCCGCTAGCGCCGTTGTCAGATTGCCGCCCGTGGCGGCGAGGAAGTTCCAGCGATGCGTTTCCAGCAAGCACGGCCGCCCTCTTGCTGTCTTGGCTGCCAGCGCCGTCAGTGCCTGCTCGGGGCGGTGCCCGAAGAGGGGTTCAAAATATTCGTCGCGCACCAGGTAGAGTACATCGCCGGCACCGCGTTCACCGTTCCGCATATCCCGATCCACGCCCGCCGGTCGACCACTGGAGTCGCGACAGGTATGACGTTGCCCCGGAGTGATGATGACCTTGACCCCCGCGTCAGCCCAGGCAGCCTCCACTTCCTGGTTCCAGACGAAAGTGGGAGGCACGGCGACTTCTGGCGGCGCACCGATAATCTCGGTGTAGGCGGCGGTTTCCTCCGCCACCGCGGCGTGTATAGCCGTAGTCGATAGATAGCGCGAGGGTAGCACGACTGCGTTGGTCCAGCGGCTTTGCAATGGTGACGGTAGTGTTTCCGTCAGTTCCGGGTTGTCCAGCCAGACTCGAACTTCATGACTGCCTGCAGCGGCTGTCAGCAGGGACTCCGGCCAGAAATGTTCCATCCCATGCAATTGCAGCGCGAACACGCCTCGCACCTCGCCGTTGTGGATGGCGTCCCTGACCGGTTGCAATTCCAGGTTGGACAAGCTGCGCCGGCGCCACGGTGATCCGGAAGCCATGCCCGGTTCGGGAATGGCCAGCACCAGGGCCAGGGTCATCACGGCAGAACGGCCTCCCTGGTCGCGATGCCGGGCTAGGCACGCGGCAATGGCAGTGAGGGCTTCAGCCTGAACCGAGGGCCCCGCGCCCCAATCGTCGCTTTCCAGAATCAGGATGGGCACCCTGAACATCGGTTCGCGCCATAATGCCCGCAGGGATTTGCGCCAGGCCAACAGTAGACCCACGGCCAGCAGCAACCAGGCCTGTAGTGCAAGCAGTAGCCAAGTCATTTCACCTGGAAAACTCAGACATCCAGGTTGCGCACACCCAGCGCGTTGGTCTCGATGAAGTGGCGGCGCGGTTCCACTTCCTCGCCCATCAGGGTGGTAAAGATGGCGTCGGCGGCGATTGCGTCTTCGATCTGCACGCGCAAAAGCCTGCGCACCTGCGGGTCCATGGTGGTTTCCCAAAGCTGTTCCGGATTCATCTCACCCAGGCCTTTGTAGCGCTGCACTCCAAGGTTTTTCTTGACTTCGCCCAGCAGCCAGTCGAGAGCCTGCTTGAAATCATAGGCAGGTGCGCGGGCTTCGCCGCGGCGAATCTCGGCGCCGGGCAGGAGCAGGCCGCTTAGGATTTCCGAGGTACGGCGCAACTGGTCGTAATCACCACCTTCGATAAAGTTGTAATCGAGGTAGCTGGTGTGGCCGATACCATGACGACTGCGAGTAATTTCCAGTCGCCAGCCCAGGTCACCTTCGTACTGCAACGGGTTGATCTTCACCGCCCCGAGCTTGGACAGCTCACTGGTCAATTGCAGCGCGGCAGACTGGGCTTCGGCTTCGCTGTTGAGACTGATGCTGGGAATTTTCAACAAGCTGTAAAGAACGTCCGGGTCCATGCGCCGCGCCAAGCGTTCGATCATGGCCTCGGCCAGGAGAAATTCGCGGGCGATGCGCTCGAAGGTTTCCTTGCTCAATGCCTCAGCGCCCACGGTGGGAATCAGCTCGGCGCCGTTAAGAGCTTCGCGTAGCAAGTATTGTTTGAACTCGTAGTCGTCTTTCAGATAGGTCTCGCGCTTGCCCTGCTTGACCTTGTAGAGCGGTGGCTGGGCGATGTAGATGTGGCCGCGCTCCACCAACTCCGGCATCTGGCGGTAAAAGAAGGTGAGTAGAAGGGTACGGATGTGGGAGCCGTCCACGTCCGCGTCGGTCATGATGATGATGCGGTGGTATCTGAGTTTGGCCGGGTTGTAGTCGTCCTTGCCGATGCCGGTGCCCATGGCTGTGATCAGGGTGACCACTTCCTGGGACGACAACATCTTGTCGAAGCGCGCCTTCTCCACGTTGAGGATCTTGCCCTTGAGCGGCAGGATCGCCTGAAACTTGCGGTCACGGCCCTGCTTGGCGGACCCGCCGGCGGAATCCCCCTCCACCAGGTACAACTCGCACAGGGCGGGATCTTTTTCCTGGCAATCAGCCAACTTGCCGGGCAACCCGGCTGAATCCAGCACGCCCTTGCGCCGCGTCATTTCCCGCGCCTTGCGCGCCGCCTCCCGAGCGCGCGCGGCCTCGACGATCTTGCCGCAGATGATCTTGGCGTCGGCCGGGCGTTCCAGAAGGTATTCGGAGAGTTTCTGGGAAACCGTTTCCTCCACTGCCGGGCGTGCCTCGCTGGACACCAGTTTCATCTTGGTCTGGGAACCGAACTTGGGATCGGGCATCTTTACCGAGAGCACGCAGGCCAGGCCTTCTCGCATGTCGTCGCCGGTGATTTCCACCTTGGCCTTCTTGGCGATCTCGTGTTCCTCGATGTATTTGTTGATCACCCGGGTCATGGCCGCGCGCAAGCCGGTGAGGTGGGTGCCGCCGTCGGACTGCGGAATATTGTTGGTGAAGCAGAGCACCTGTTCCTGGTAGCCGTTGTTCCACTGCATCGCCACCTCGCTGCTGATGGTCACACCGGTGTCGCCCACCTTGGATTCGCCGGTGGCATAGAACACGTTGGAATGCAGCACACTCTTGGAACGGTTGATGTATTCCACAAATCCTTTCACCCCGCCGGAGAAGGCGAAGTTGTCGTGGCGGCCGTCGCGCTCGTCCAGCAACTCGATCTTGACGCCGTTGTTGAGGAAGGAGAGTTCGCGAATGCGCTTTGACAGCACGTCGTAGTGGAAGTCGACGTGGCCGAAGATTTCCTCATCGGCGGAGAAGTGCACCTCGGTGCCGCGCCGCACGCTATCTCCGATCACCTTCAGCGGGGACACCTCTATGCCGTTGTGCAGCTCGATCAGGCGGTTGACCGGCGCGCCGCGCTGAAACTCCATGAAGTGCTTCTTGCCGTCGCGGTGTATGGTCAGGCGCAGCCATTTCGACAAGGCGTTGACACAGGACACGCCGACACCGTGCAGGCCACCGGAAACCTTGTAGCTGTTCTGGTTGAACTTGCCTCCGGCGTGCAATACAACCATGACGATCTCGGCAGCGGAGCGCTTCGGTTCGTGCTTGTCGTCCATCTTCACACCGACAGGAATGCCGCGACCGTTGTCCGAAACGGAGATGGAGTTGTCCGGATGGATAATGACCTTGATGTCGTCGCAATAGCCGGCCAGAGCTTCGTCGATGGCGTTGTCCAGCACCTCGAACACCATGTGGTGCAGGCCGGTGCCGTCGGAGGTATCGCCGATATACATGCCCGGTCGCTTGCGCACCGCCTCCAGGCCTTCCAGTTGCTGGATGCTGTCCTCGTCGTAGCCGCCGTTGCCGCTTGGATGTTCCACGTGAAACCTTTTTTCTGGTGATGGGATGAAGCCGAGCGGGGATGACCGTGCACCACCACTCCTTGCTGCTTGTTCAGATACGCATCGGCATGACCACGTAG
>CAIXFP010000488.1 GCA_903918705.1 uncultured Pseudomonadota bacterium | reverse complement strand
CCGGCCCGGACAGGGCAGCACCTTCTGGTTCACGGCACGGGTCAAGCGCGGCGAGGGGGCGCTCGGCGGGTACGCCGAGCCGGCGCCGGCGGCCCGCCCGTCCGGCAACCGGCTGGCGGCCCTGCGTGGCCGCGGCGTGCTCCTGGTGGAGGACAACCCGATCAACCAGGAGGTGGCCCTGGACCTGTTGCGGGAGGTCGGCATCCTGGCGGATCTGGCCGCCGATGGGCTGGCGGCCGTGGACCTGGCGCGCGGCCATGATTACGAACTCATCCTCATGGACGTGCAGATGCCGGGCATGGACGGCCTGGCGGCCACCGCGGCCATACGCCGACTGCCGAACCACGCCGCCACGCCGATCCTGGCCATGACCGCCAGCGTGTTCAGCGAGGAACAAGACCAGTGCCTGCAAGCCGGCATGAACGATCTGGTGCCCAAGCCGGTGGACCCGGATGTTCTGTTCGCGGCCCTGATGCGCTGGCTGCCGGAACGGCGCGGCGCGGAGCCCGCGCCGCTCCCGCCGGCGGCGGGAGACGCCGACACGGAACTTCGCGCGGCGCTGGAAGGCATCGACGGCCTCGATGTGGCGGCCGGGCTGCGCAGCGTGCGCGGCAAGTTGTCCAGTTATGCCCGGCTGCTGCGCAAATTCGCCCTGTCCCACCGCGACGCACCGGCGCAACTGAGCACGTCGATCACGGCGGGCGAACGTGACACGTCGCGCCGCATCGCGCATACCCTCAAGGGCACCGCGGGCACCCTGGGCGCCTCGCGCCTGCACGGCCTGGCGGCCGAGGCGGAAGCGGCCCTGCGCGACGGAACCGCCGGCCAGGACGACCCGCTGGCGCTGGCGTTGCGCGTGGAACGGGAACTGGCATCCCTGGCGAGCCGGCTGCTGGCGCTCATCCCAGAATCGGAACCCGCCACCGCGGCGCCCCCCGGCGCACCGGCTGTCTCGCTGGAGGAAATGCGGGAAGAGATCCAGCGCCTGGAAGTCCTGTTCGCCGCCGACGACATGCGGGCCGTCGCCCTGCTGCGGGAACTTCAGCCGCGCCTGGCCCGGGTGCTGCCGGGGGAAGTCCTGGCGCGCCTGCTGCAACGGGCGGAGGACTACGACTTCCAGGCCGCCGCGGACCTGCTGCGCGGTCTCGCGCCAGTCCCCGATTAGCCGTTCGCGTCGCGCGCCGGGCGCGGAAACTCCTCCACCGGCACCGGCCTGCCGTACAGGTAGCCCTGGAAGTCGCCGCAACCGTGGCTGGCCAGGAAATCGTGTTGTAGCGTGGTCTCCACGCCCTCGGCGATGACCGGCAGGCCCAGGCTCTGGCCCAGGGCGATGATGGTGCGGGCGATGACGGCGTCGTTGGGGTTGGCGAGCACGTCCTTGACGAAGGAACGGTCGATCTTGAGCTGGTCCAGAGGCAGGCGTCTCAGGTAGGCCAGGGACGAATAGCCGGTGCCGAAGTCGTCCAGGGCGAAGCCGATGCCGTGGGCTTTGAGGAGGGACATCTTCTCGGCGGTGGCCTCCAGGTTGTCCAGCAGCAGGCTTTCGGTGAGTTCCAGCTTGAGCCGGTTGGGCGCGGCGCCGCACTGGTCCAGCAGCGCCAGCGTCCGCTCGGCGAAATCGGGGTGGCGGAACTGGCGGGCGCTGACGTTCACCGCCAGGGTCAGGTGGGCCAGGTCGGGATCCCGCGACCAGGCTGCCAGTTGCCGGCAAGCCTGTTCCAGCACCCAATGACCGAGGCTGACGATGAGGCCGGTTTCCTCGGCCAACTGGATGAACTCGCCGGGCAGGACCAGGCCGCGGCGCGGGTGGTTCCAGCGCAGCAGCGCCTCGGCGCCGATGACGCGGCCGGCGGCATCGACCTGGGGCTGGTAATACAGGAGGAACTGGCCCAGGTGCAGGCCGCGGCGCAGTTCCTGTTCCAGGGTGGCGCGCTCCTCGACCCGGGTCTGCATGGCGTGGTCGAAGAAGCGCAGGGTGTTGCGGCCGGCCTCCTTGGCCTGGTACATGGCGAGATCGGCCCGCTTGAGCAGATCGTCGATGTCCTCCCTGGGATCATGGAACAGCGTGATGCCGATGCTGGGAGTGCTGTGCTGTTCATGGCCGTCGAGGAAATAGGGCAGGTTGAGGGTGGCGAGGATTTTTTCGCCCACCGCCTCGGCCTGGTGGACGGCTTCATCCTGGTTGCCGCTCAGGTCTTCCAGCATGACCACGAATTCGTCGCCCCCCAGGCGCGCCACGGTGTCGCCCTCGCGCACGCACTCCACCAGGCGGCGCGCCACCTGGATCAAAAGCAGGTCGCCCATGTCGTGGCCGAGGCTGTCGTTGAGGCCCTTGAAATTGTCCAGATCGATGAACAGCAGCGCCCCGCCGCGTTGATTGCGGCCGCACCCGGCCAGGGACTGGCGCAGGCGGTCGTGCAGGAGACGGCGGTTGGGCAGTTCGGTGAGGGCATCGAAAAAAGCCAACTGGCGGATCTTCTCCTCCGTCGCCCGGCGCGCGCTGATGTCCTGCTGCACCGTGACGAAGTGCTGGATGGCCCCGTGGGCGTCGCGCACCGGGGTGATGGCCAGTTCCTCATCGTAGAGGGAGTCGTCGCGGCGCTTGCTGACCAGTTCGCCGCGCCAGACCTGGCCCGCCCGTATGGTTTGCCAGAGGTTTTCATACACGGCGGCGTCGTTGTGGCCGGAGCGGAGCAGTTCCCTGAGCGTGCGGCCCAGGGCCTCTTCCCGTGAGTACCCGGTGATCTGGCTGAAGGCGGGGTTGGACCAGAGGATGTGGGCATCGGCATCGGTGATGATGATGCCGCTGGCCACCGCCTGCAGCGCCGCGTCCTGCAACTTCAGGCGCGCCTCCAGGCGGGCGCGGGTGCGGGCGTGGCGGATCGTCCGGCCGATGTGCTCGGCGTCGAATTCTCCCTTCACCAGATAATCCTGGGCGCCGGCTTCCAGTACCTGGGCCTCGAACTCGGGATCGCGCTGCCCGGAAAGCACGACGATGGGGATTTCCGGCAACAGGGCCTGCATCGCCGTGACCGTGGCCAGGCCGCTGGAATCGGGCAGGGCGAGATCCAGCAGGACCAGATCCGGCAGGGCTTCCGCAATTTTGCCGCGCGCGTCCCGCAGTGAGGTGGCCGTCTCGATACGGGGAGCGGAGCCGGCGAAGCGGGTCTGGCGCAGATAGGCCGCGGTGAGGCCGGCGTCGCCCGGATCGTCTTCCACCAGCAGGATATGGACGGTCATACCCCCTTCCCGCCTCGCGACGCCGGGCTGGGGCGGTTCATGGCCGTCTCTCGGGCAGCCGCACCAGGGCGAACCAGTAATCCCCGAGGCCGCGGATGGCGCCGGTGAACTGTTCCATGTCCACCGGCTTGGTGATGAAGCTTGCGGCGCACAACTGATAGGCGGAAATCACGTCGCGTTCCACGTCCGAGGTGGTGAGCACCACCACGGGTATATCCGAGAGCGCCGGGTCGGCCTTGATCACGGTAAGGAACTCGCGGCCATCCATGCGCGGCATGTTGAGGTCGAGCAGGATCAGGTCGGGACGCGGCCGGTCGGCGTAACCGTGCTGGTGGCGCAGGAACTGCAAGGCCTCGACGCCATCGCCGGCCACGTGCAGATCCACCAGGAGGCGGTTCTCGCGAAACGCGACCTTGACCAGATGGACATCGGCGGGTTCGTCTTCCACCAGGAGGACGACAAAGGGTTTCAGCGTGGCCATGTGGAGTCTCCCGTGGGCAGTTCGAAGTTTACCGTGCAGCCGCCGCCCGGCGTTTCCTCGATCCAGGCGCGGCCACCCTCGCTTTCCAGAATGCGGCGGACGATGGCGAGGCCGACGCCGGTGCCTTCCCCCGTCACGGACAGCCGCTCGAAGACCCGGAATACCCGGTCGCGGTATTCCGGTTCGATGCCGCGGCCGTTGTCGGCGACCCGGAACACTGCCGCGCCGGCGCGGATTTCGCCCGCCACGACGATCTCCGGGGACGTGCCGGACGAGCCATGGCGCAAGGCGTTTTCCAGCAACAGGATGAACAGTTCCGCCAGCCGCGGCGTGTCCAGCCGCACCCGGGGCAGGGGCGTCACGGTGATACGGGCGCCAGCCCGTTCGATCTGCGGGCCCAGATTGGACACCACGTCGCGCAACACCGCGTCGCAGTCGGCCGGAATGATCGGCCCCCGCGCCTGGCCCGCCGCCAGATAGCGTTGCACGTCGCGCACCAGGGCTTGCTGGCGCCGCGCCTGCTGCTGGATGAAAGCCAGGGAGGCCCGGGCGTCCGCGTCCAGTTGCAGGCCGGCCAGTTGCCCCTGCAGCCGTTGCGCGAAACTGGCCAGGCGCCGCGCCGGCTCCTGCAGATGATGGGCCGCTATTTCCGCGAAACGCTGAAGTTCCGCGTTGCCGCGGGCGAGATTGGTCCGGGCGCTTTGCGTGGCTTCGGCCATGCGGTTGAAGGCCACGATGAGGTGGCGCAATTCCGGACTGCCCCGCGCCACCAGGCGGGTGTCCAGCCGCCCCTGGGCGAGGGCGTCGGCGCTCTGCTCCAGTTCATCGAGGGGGGACAGGCCGTGGCGCAATACCAGCCAGATGCCGAGAAAATCCAGGGCCAGGGCCAGCAACAGGATGCCGAACTGGTTGAGCAGGCGTTGCCAGGCCCGCTCGGCCTGGGGCTGGACGGTCAGGTCGAGGGTGAGTTGGCCATAGTCGCGACCGCCGATCGACATCCCGCGCTGGCCCCTCTGATCGCGAAAACCGAGGGCGGCCACGAACCAGGACGGCGCCCGCGGCGGCTGTGAGAAATCCCGGCTTTGCACGAGGGCACCGGACTGATCGCGGTAGCCGGCGGCAAGGATGTGAGGCCGGCTGACCACATGGTCCAGAGCTTGTTGCAGGGTGGCGAAATCGCCGACGACCACCGCGTCGGCCAGCGTGGCGGGCAGGTTATCCAGTTCACTGGCGAGTTCCGCCTTGAGGTCGGCGTTGGCGTCGCTGGCTTCCTGGCGCGCCGAAACCAGAAGCATTAGGCCCCCCGCCAGCACCAGGGCCAGGCTCGCCGTCACCAGGAGACGGACGAGAAACGGCAGGCGCTCCCAAAGTCCGGGTCTCATGGCCTGGACCGGGGCTTTTCTCTCTCCCCCGGCATGGGAGGGGCGCTTACCGGCAACTCGAACACAAAGGCGCTGCCCTGGCCTTCCCCCGCGGATTCGGCATGAATGCCGCCGCCTTGGTGTTCGACGATCTTGCGGCACAGGGCCAGGCCGACCCCGGCGCCGTCGTAGCGGCTGCGCGCGTGCAACCGCTGGAACACCTGAAACAGGCGCGGAATCTGGCCGGGATCGATGCCTATGCCGTTGTCGCCGACACGCACCGTCCAGTGCTCCCCGTCGTCGCGAGCCGTCACCTCGATGACCGGTGGCCGCTCCGCATCCCGGTATTTCACCGCATTGCCCACCAGATTCTGAAACAGGCGCACCAGGTCGTCGCGGCGGGTGTACAGCGTCGGCCAGTCGCCGGACACCCGGATTTCGGCATGGGCTTCGTCGATGGCCGGCTTCAGGAACAGCAAGGCCTCGTCCAGAGTCGCGCGGCTTTCCACCGGCTCCGGCGCCCCGGTCTTGCGGCCCACCCGGGAATAATCGAGCAGGCCCACCAGCATCTGATCCAGGCGTTTGGCGCCATCGGTGGCGAAGTTGAGATAGGCGCGGGAGTCTTCGTCGAGGCGGTCGCCCAGGGCTTTCTCCAGGAGTTGCTGGTAGCTGGTGATCATGCGCAGGGGTTGGCGCATATCGTGGGAGATGGCATAGGCGAACTGTTCCAGTTCCTGGTTGGAACGCCGCAACTCGATTTCCGCCTGCCGGTAGCCGGCCTCGCTTTCCCGCAATCGCGCCTCCCGCTCGCGCAGAGCACGAAGATCGCGGCGCAGGTGCAAGGCGAAGTAAGCCAGCCCGAGGATGAGGGCGCCGAGCAGGATCACCAGCATGGACACGACAACCTCGCTACGAAGTGGCCCGACGCCGCGCGGGGCCGGGCCGGCCGCGCCGGGTAGGGCTGAATGCCAGGGCTGTCCGCATGAATCTCACCGTTTCGGGTGGAGTTTGACCCGGGTTTGGACCTCATTGCCGCAGCCCTGATATTCCACCCCGTCGAAGCTCAGCATCTTCGCCATGGCGATGCCGCGGCCGTGGGTGTCGAAAGCGCGCTCCGGGCTCATCTCCAGGAATTCCCGCCATTCGAAGCCGGCGCCCTGGTCGCGCAGCAGAAAGCGGATTTCCTCGCTGTCGCGCGCGAACTCGATGCGGGCGCGGCGCCCCCCGAGCCGCGGGTCGGCCAGACGCCGCTCGATCTCGTCGTGCAGCGCGCCGTCGGCGATAAGTTGGGTTTTTTCCCGGTAGGAGATGGCCAGGTTGCCATGCTCCACTGCGTTGAGCATCAGTTCCGAGAGGCCGATCACCACCTTTTCGCTCTCCGGACAGGCATTGGCCAACAGCGTGGCGATGTCCCGCGCCTCGCTCGGGGTGCGGAAGGTGAAGGCGGCATGCTCCAGGTGGACCAGGGTGCGCGCGGCCTTGCGCGCCTCGTCACGGATGTCCAGGTATTGCCGGTAATCGCGCACCGCGGTGTTGACGATGGCCAGCAGGGTT
>CAIXFP010000487.1 GCA_903918705.1 uncultured Pseudomonadota bacterium | reverse complement strand
CTTCGCCTTTCCAATGACGATGCCCCGGTTGACCCGCCGCGGCTTCATGCCCAGTGTATGCAGCCGCGCACCCGTCCATGGTGCGCCAGCGCACGGACGGCCCGGGCGCGGCTTCCTATCGTGAATGCCTTGACGACCTCATGGGGAGACCAGGATGGATACGCCAGGAAATACGACGACCCGGGACTCGATCGCGCCCAGCCCATTCCGCATTCCCCGCAACAGGAGACATCCATGAGCCATTTCCGTATCGCCGTCATCGTCGGCAGCCTGCGCCGCGACTCCTTCAACCACCAACTGGCCCTCGCCATCGAGAAACTGGCGCCGCCGGAGTTCCTGTTCAAACAGGTACCGATTGGCGACCTGCCCCTCTACAACCAGGACGACGACGCAAACCAGGCCGATTCCGTCAAGCGGCTTAAGGCCGACATATCGGTGGCCCACGGCCTGCTGTTCGTCACTCCCGAATACAACCGCTCCCTCCCCGGCGTACTCAAGAACGCCATCGACCATGCCTCCCGCCCCCACGGCCAGAGCGCCTGGGCCGGCAAGCCCGCCGGCATCCTGGGCATTTCGCCCGGGGCCGGCGGCACCGCCATGGCACAACAGCATCTGCGCAACATCCTGGCCTGCCTGGACGTGCCTACCCTGGGCCAGCCGGAAGCCTTCATCCAGGTCCGCGACGGACTGTTCGACGAGGCCGGCGGCATCGGTATCGGCAGCCGGCCGTTTCTCCAGGGCTGGATGGACCGCTACGTCGCCTGGGTGACCAGGCACAGGGGCTGAAGCAGCGGGAACCTGCCCCGGGCCGGGTCGTCCCTTTCGTCATGGCCATCGCCCGGCCCGGTTCCCGGTCCACCTCCCGGACCCTGCTCTACGTCGCGCTGGCCGCCAATCTCCTGGTGGCCGCGACCAAGTTCGCCGCCGCCGCCTGGACCGGCAGTTCCGCCATGTTCAGTGAGGGCATCCACTCCCTGGTGGATACCGGCAACGAATTGTTGCTGCTCTATGGCCTGCATCGCGGCGGCGCCCGGCCGGATGGCGACCACCCCCTGGGCTATGGTAGCGAAGTGTATTTCTGGAGCTTTGCGGTGGCCCTGCTGGTGTTCGCCCTCGGCGCCGGCATCTCCCTGCATGAGGGCATCAGCCACCTGTTGAAGCCGGAGCCGATTCAGCATGCCGCCGCCAATTACGCCGTGCTGGCCGTCTCCGCCCTGATCGACGGCGGTTCCTGGTGGGTCACGCTGCGGGCCTTCCGCTCCCGGCGGGGCTATTCCGAAATCTTCCGGAGCATCCTGCGCAGCAAGGATCCGCCCGCGTTCATCGTCCTGATCGAGGACAGCGCCGCCCTGATCGGCCTGGTCATCGCCTTCGTCGGTATTTACCTGTCAATCCACCTGGAGCGTCCGCTGCTGGATGGCGTGGCATCCATCCTCATCGGCCTGGTCCTCGCCACCACCGCCGCGTTGCTGGCCCGGGAAACCAAGAGCCTGCTGATCGGTGAACGCGCGGACTCGGCCATCGTCGCTTCCATCCTGCGCAGCGCGGCCACCCTGGCCGGCGTGGCCCGCGCCAATGGCGTGATCACGGTTCATCTGGCGCCGGAGCAGATCCTGGTGGCACTCAGCATCGAATTCGCCGACGAATTGAAGACTTCCCAGATCGAGGCGAAAGTCATGGAAATGGAAAACCGCATCCGTGAACAACATCCGGAGGTCGTCGCCCTTTTCGTCAAACCGCAGACCGCCGAGCGCTTCCGGGAAACCCAGGCGCGGCGCTATGGCGAGTCAGGGGAAAGCGGCGAAATCGAGGTCAAGAGCCGATCAGCCAGCCCCCTGGTGCCGGGTGGCGCGGATCGCTGAAGCTGTATGTCGCTCGACGTAACGGGGCTCATGCCCACATCACGTCGACATCGTCCTTCGCCGCGGCCGTCAGCAATGCAATCAGTGGCAGCGCGCGATGCGCCATGCTCACCGCGGGTTCCTCGGCGTTCTTGCCCTGGACCGGCGGTATGCCCTTTTCCGCTTCGATGGCTGCCGTCAGTCGGCTCAGCGCGGCGGGAACATCCGCCGCCAGGATCGCGCCGGGCACGGTGGTGCTATGTCCCATTTTGCTCAGCATGGCCAAGGCGACATCGCCGAACATCGTGATGTCGGCAAAAGCCTTGGTTGAAAAAGTTACCAGCATGGATTTCTCCTTTGCACGCCACGAATCGGGGTGCCGGAAACCGGGGTTGACCCGCCCTGGTTTTGCAGGTTGGGCTGACGCCAGGAAGCCCAACATGGCCGCTGTGGCGTTGGGCTTCGCATCTCACCAACCTACTCTCAATCGGCTCGATTCAGGTTCAGACCGGATTGTCCATGAGCCCAGGAAGCATGTAG
>CAIXFP010000486.1 GCA_903918705.1 uncultured Pseudomonadota bacterium | reverse complement strand
CGGAATTCGTGGCGTTCCGGCTTCAGTTCGATGGCCTTGCGAATGGCGGCTATCAACTCCGCATCGCCGGCACCACCTCGCATCAGGGTGCGGAAGTCGATCCGTTCCTCCTGGCCCAAACACAGGTGCAAGATGCCGTCCACGGTCAGGCGCACCCGGTTGCATGTGGCACAGAAATGCTGCGATATGGGGGTGATGAAGCCCACGGTGAATTGCCCGTCAGGCGTGCCCAGGTAGCGCGCCGGGCCACCGCCGCGCATAAGTGTGTCCACCAGGCCGAAGCGTTGCCTCAGCCCGGCGATCACCGGCTGTAGATCAACATAGCCCATGTGGCGGGCGGTCTCACCCATGGGCATGAGTTCGATCAGGCGCAAGACGAAGCCCCGATCCATGCAGAAGGCCACCATCGCATCGATGTCGTCGGCGTTTTCCTGCATCACGACCATGTTGATCTTGATCGGCGCGTAACCTTCCCGGCGCGCGGCTTCCAGGCCCGCCAGCACCTTGTCCAGAACCGGACGACCGTTGATCTTCGCCACCGCTTCCGGGCGCAGGGAGTCGAGGCTGATATTGAGCCGGGTGACGCCGCCGCGCCTGAGATCGCCGGCCAGTTTCGCCAATTGCGTGGCATTGCTGGACAGGGACAGATCCTCGATGCCGGGCAGGGCGGCGAGGCGCGCGCACAGGTCCGGCAGGTTGCGGCGCAGGAGTGGTTCACCACCGGTAAGGCGCACCCGCTTCAGGCCCAGTCCGGCGAACAGGCCGATGAGGCGCTCCAGTTCATCGAAGGTAAGCCAGTGCTCCGGTTCCTCGAAATCCTTGAAGCCTTCCGGAATGCAATAGGCGCAACGCAGGTCGCAACGGTCCGTCACCGAAAGGCGCAGGTATTCGATGGTGCGTCCGAAGCGGTCGACAAGTGGTGCGGAGGTCATTGCGGCGGTCATGCACGGGAAAGCGTCATATACGGCAGAATATAGCACTCGAAATTCAGGGTCAGCGCGATGTCCCACATCTTCCCCATTTCAGGCGCCGCCGGCCTTGACCATGGTCATGGGCCACACGTTTCTCGGCGCCCCACAATCCGCCCATGAAAATCCTCGGCATCACAGGTTACAGCGGGAGCGGCAAGACCACGCTGATCGAACGGATCCTGCCCCCGTTGCGGGCGGAGGGTTTGCGGGTGTCCGTCATCAAGCAGAGCCACCATGACTTCGAGTTGGATGTACCGGGCAAGGATTCCTGGCGCCACCGCGCCGCCGGAGCTCAGGAAGTCCTGCTGACCTCGACCTATCGCTGGATGCTGGTGAACGAATTGGGCGAGGCGACGGAGCCCACCCTGGCACAACACCTGGAACGCCTGTCGCCTTGCGATCTGGTGCTGGTGGAGGGCTACAAGCATGCCGTTCTTCCCAAGCTGGAAGTCTGGCGCGCCGCCAATGCGCGGCCCTGGCTGTATCCGGAGGATGCCAACTTCATAGCCGTGGTGGCCGACCAGCCACCGCCGGGCGCCATCCGTCACTACTCCAATGACGATGTGGCGGCCATCACCGCCTTCGTCGTGGAATTCACCCACTCCACCGCGGTCACCTTGCCCAGCCCATGAAATGAGAATCCGCCTCCTATATTTCGCCCGCCTGCGGGAAGTCTTCGCCACTGCCGAGGAAACACCGGAACTGCCGGATACGGTACTAACCCTGGCCGATCTGCTTGATTGGCTCAGCCGGCGTGGCGGCATCTGGAGCGAGGAACTGTCCCCGGGCCGCGCCTACCGGGTCGCCATCAACCAGGATCTGGCCACCCGCGACGCGCCGCTGCACGAGAACGACGAAGTGGCCCTGTTCCCACCGGTGACAGGAGGCTGAATGAAAATCGCCGTCCAGAGCGCGGTCTTCGACCTCAATGCGGAAATTGCCGCCCTATACGGCGCCAACCCGAAGATCGGCGCCGTCGCCAGTTTTCTCGGCTTGGTGCGCGACGTGAACGCGGGCCAGGCTGTGACCAGCCTGCATCTGGAGCACTATCCCGGCATGACCGAGAAGGCCCTGGAGCGAATCGTCGCCGAAGCCGGGCAGCGTTGGGAGTTGCTCGACGTCACGGTCATCCACAGAATCGGCCCACTGTCCCCCTGCGAGCCCATCGTCCTGGTGGCGGTGGCTTCCGGGCATCGCGGCGACGCCTTCGCCGCCTGCGAATTCATCATGGATTTTCTCAAGACACGGGCGCCATTCTGGAAGAAGGAAGCTACCCCCGCGGGGGAACGCTGGGTGGATGCCCGCGAAGGCGACGACCAGGCGGCGGCGCGCTGGTCATGACTTCTCCGCCCGGTAACGGGTCGGCTATGGCAGCGCCGGGGATAGCCAAGTGAATTCCGCCAGCATCTGGTCCAACACTTCTGCCGCCACCGGCTTGACCAGATGGCGGTCGAAGCCGGCCTCCTGGCTGCGGCCCAGGGCTTCCGCGTGGCCGTAGCCGCTCACCGCCACCAGTTTGACGGCATCACCACCGGGCAGGCGGCGGATGCGGCGCGCGACTTCGTAGCCATCAAGACCGGGCAGGCCGATGTCGAGCAGCACCACCTGGGGCCGGTATTCCCCCATGAGATTCAATGCGGCCTCGCCGGATGCGGCACTGCGGACCTGGTGGCCTTCCAGTCCCAGGAACACGACCATGCTTTCGGCCACCACCGGATCGTCGTCCACCACCAGAACCCGCAGTGGCGGGATTGCGGCGACCGGCACCGGCTCAGGCGTGGCGACCATGGCCGCAACCGCCCTGGGCAGACGCAACGTGATGATGGCACTCCACCCGGCGCTGTTGGACTCCACCCTGCCATCCCGCAGTGCCGGCGGGCGGCGCGCCAGGGTCAGGCCGATACCGAGGCCACCCAGGGCGGCTTGCCATTGCCGGTCGACAAGGGCGCGGCTGCCCGCAGGTGCGCGGCGGCTCCGGGAGTAACAGGGCCGGGAAGGTCAGGATCTGAGCGGTGGGATAGCGCTTCGGTTCGGGCGACATGGTGTTCCGGTGGCGTGGAGATGACGGGCTGCCGCCAAGGTATCACATTGGAACTGTCCGGCGGCGGGCGACCCTCTCGCGTTATCGGCGCGCTTTCCGGAGCGATGCCGCACCAGCGGTTCGCGGACCCTCAGCAGCGAACGGGCAGGGACTCCCGGTCGCGGCGAGGCGCCTTCGCCAGGCCGATCCAGCGATAACCTTCGGCCGACGATCGGCCCAGATCGGTGCCCAGGCTTAGCTTCAGTCCGGGCAAATCGTTCGTGACCACGGTTCGGATGCCGGGGAAGCGCTGCGTGTACCAGGCCACCTGGGAGGCCAGCATCGATTCGGACAGGGTCAGGCGGTACTCGATACCGTACTGATTCAGCCGGCCGAGAAAGTCTCGCAGCATGGGCGAAACCCCAAAGTTGCAGTTGGCCACCAAAACATCCACTTGGCGGCTCAGTCCCAGGCATTGCACGAACGCGGTCGCCAGGGTTTCATTGTCCAGACTGAAGCCGTCCAGGGCCAGCAAAACCCGTACGGACGGATCGGCGCGGGCCAGCTTCTTAGCCCGCAGGAAGTCCTTGCGCAGGAAGAGATAGGGATGCATCGAGAGCCTCGAAGGGAAGGTCCATCGACCGGTTGCCCGGACCGGAATGCGGAAAGCCTCGCGGGACACCGCGCAAGAGAACTTATCGACGCGGGCTTCGGGCCGGAATTGCCGAGTTCTTTATGGACACTAAAGAATCGCTTAGGGCCGCGGCGAACAGCGCCACCGCGAGGGGAGCAGGCTTGCTCGTCGCAACGGCCCGGCAAATCAGGCCGGCATGGGGTTACCAGGCCAGACTGACGCCGCGCTGGTCGTTGGCCACGACCCTGCCGCTGGGCCGCACGCCGGGCACGATGCCGTGAGAAACCTCGATTTCCAGGCGGGTGCCCACCGGAAACGAAATGGCGCCATGAAATAACAGCACCCCTTCCTGCATGACCTGCTTGATGCGATACAGGCCGGCCTTGCGGCCCTGCATGCTGACGGCGATGAAGGAGGCGACGGGTTTGCACGCATCGGCCACCTGCCAGTCGACCACATAGTTCTCGCTCATCATCCTGTCCTCTTCACCGGGTCACACGCCGCGTCCCTCGCGACCACGTTCGGGCGTGTCCTGGCTACTAAGCGTAGCGGTCCGGGAGAGGATGGGAATGGTCGGGTTCTTTAGCGCGGATAAGGAATTCTTTAGCGCCAACCCGCCGGGCTTTGCTGGTCGCCATGAACGGCGGCCCCGGTCGTAACGCTTCCAACCTATGACCAGCCACTAAACCACGTCGCCGGCCATCAGGCACAACTGCACCAGCTCGGACAGGTTGCGGGCACCGGTCTTGCGCATGATGTTGTAACGGTGGACATCCACGGTCTTCTTGCTGATGTTGAGCACGTGGGCGATGCCCTTGCTGTGCTGGCAATTCATGATCTGCGCCAGGATTTCCCGTTCCCGCGGGGTCAGGCTGGAGAAGCGGGCGGCGGCGTCCCGAGCCTCCTGGTCGCGTCGGCTGTCCTGGTTGTGGCTGCTGATGGCGGCGACGACGCGATCTAGAAGATCCTGCTCGTTGAACGGCTTGAGCAGGAAATCCACTGCTCCGGCCTTCATTGCCCGTACCGCCATGGGCACGTCGCCATGGCCGCTGATGACGATGACGGGAATGCGAATCTCACGTTCGTTCAGAACCTGTTGCAGTTCCAGGCCGTTCATTCCGGGCATGCGCACGTCGAGCACCAGACAACCTCCCATGCCGGGACTGGCGATGTCGAGGAATTCGCCGGCGGAGGCGTACGCCCGCGCCTCGATCGAAACCGTGCTCAACAAGGCGCACAGCCCCTCGCGGATCGCCGCGTCGTCATCCACGATGTGTACGATTGCGCCTGTATTCATGGTTCCAGCCTCGGCAGAAAAATGCTCACCCGTGAACCTCCAGCTTGGTTTTGCCGGCAGATTATATTGCCGCCATAGCTGGTGACGATTCCTCGGCTGATGGACAGACCCACGCCAAAACTCTCGATCTGGTCCGGTCCGGGCTCAATCGGGTAATTATCCCCGTCCACCGCCGGCCCGGCGCTGACTTCGACCCAGACCCGAGACCGGTCGGCATGGCTGCGCAGCGCCACCCGGCCAGACCGCCCCTGGCCGGATGCGAAGCGCAGGGCATTGTGGAGCAAGTTGTAAATAACCTGCTCCATCAGGATGGCCGCCGCCAGCACGGGTGGCAATTCGCCCAGATCCAGGTGGAGTTCCACCTGGCGGGCGCGGGCATCGGATTCCAGCAGTCCGGCCGCTTCGCGCACCGCGTCATTCAAATCCAGGGATGTCGACCGGATTTCACCCTGGTAAGCGAAGCGACGCAGTCTCTGCACCACCTCGCTGGCCCGCTTGGCCTGGGCATTGATGGTTTCCATCCAGTCGCGTAGTTTGCCCAAATCGCCGCCCTTGTCCAGGGTGCGCTGCGCCGCGTTGCTGAACATGGCGATGGCGGCCAGGGGCTGGTTGATCTGGTGCGCAATCTCATTGGTGATCTCGCCCAGGCTGGCGAGGCGGGATACCTGGGCCAGTTCCCGCTGCTGCTCCGCTGCCTGCCGTTCCGCCGCACGGCGCTCTGAGATGTCGGTGATGAGGGCATAGAGGCCGCGCATCGCGCCCGCCGCGTCGGGCACGAAAAGTACGGCCAGATCCCGCGCGCCCCGGCCCTGATCCAGGGACAGTTCGAATTCGACGCGCTGGCCGGATAGCGCCTGCTCCAGGTAGGGCTGCAACGCGCGGTAGCCCTCTGCCCCGAAGATTTCCCGCACAGGACGGCCATGGAGTTGCTTCGGGGTCATGCCATAGGTCACGAAATAGGCATGATTGTTGAAGCGAAAGCGCGCATCGGCATCGATGTAGGCGATCAGCATCGGTACGTTGTCCACCGCCTGTTCCAGGGATCGGGCCCGGGCACGCTGGCGCGCGACCACATAGGCCAGGGCACCCGCCAGGACGATGCCAGCGATAATCGCGCTGTCGGGCCAGCAGGAGTGGATGTCGCCGAACCCGGCCGGCAAGGCGCCCGCGGCCACAACGGGCAGCGAGAGGGACAGGCGCGCCGCGCGCGGCGGGGAAGAGGAATCTCGGGCCTGGAGCGAGGCGGCGACGGAGCAATCGATGGTGGCGGTTGGCATCCTTCCGGGTACGGGCAATGAGGGTGCGCTACTGTAACGGCTGGGCGGCGGGCGCGGCGATTCCTGCCGCCGATTCCGCCCGAAGCGGGCGAATCCGACGGACTGTCGGCGCTCAGCCCTCCGGCTGGCGGATGCGGCGTTCCTGAGCCGCGACCCGCGCCAATTGCCGTGCCGCCAGGAGGCAGACGGCGGCGGCGGCGATGGAAAGCACGGCCAGGGTGTAGGCCAGCCGGCGCCCTTGCCAGAGTCCCGCGAACCAGCGGTTGAAATCGTCCGCCAGGAGCGCCGCCTTGCCGCCGTAGAGTTCCACGTCATGGCGATAGACCTTGGAATCTCCGGGAGCGGTGGCATAAGCGCCGCCGCCGATGTCATAGGCATAGACGTCGCCACCCACGTCCGTCGCGGTCAGGTAGATGACGGCGGCGGCGGTCAGGCCGGCCACCAGGATGAGGAAGCCGATCAGGGTGAGGCGCCGCTCCAGGAGCGTGCCGGGCCGGGCCGAAGGGATCAATTCAGGCATGGTGGGTGGCCGGGTCCGCCGCGCCGATGCCCGACAAATCCGTCCACAGGCAAATCCGATTGCGCATGTCGTTCTCCGATCGTAAGTTGCGCGACCCTTGGCGCCGCATGAAGACTATAGCCGGACCGTGCGTGCCACGTCGCGTTCCCGCCCCTACAATCGGTCGTCGAATCACCTTGTGCCCGCACCAATGCGCCTCCATTTCACCCTCCCCAGCGCAGCCATCGAAATCATCGCAATCCGTGCCCAGGGTGCCGGCGGCCAGAACGTCAACAAGGTGGCCAATGCCGTGCACCTGCGCTTCGACATCGCCGCGTCCATGCTGCCCGGGGAAATTTGCGAGCGACTCCTGAAACTCGGCGACCAGCGCATCAGCAAGGACGGCGTGGTGGTCATCAAGGCCCAGGAATTCCGCAGCCTGGAGAAGAACCGCGACGCGGCCCTGCGTCGGCTCCATGAACTGATCATTCGCGCCGCCGCGGTCCCGAAGCCGCGCCGCCCCACCCGGCCCAGTCGCGGCGCCAACAACAAACGCCTGGAAAACAAGGCGCGGCATGCCGCGTTGAAGGCCGGGAGAGGGCGGGTCGGCGAATAGGCGTGCGCTCCGCCAGGCGAAAAAAAACCGGGCGACCTGGGTCGCCCGGTTTTTTCGCTGCTAGTGCCGATTACTTGGCGGCGGCGGCGTCAGCGGCGGGCTTCTCTTCAGCCTTCTTGGCGGCCTTTTTCTTGGCGTGGTGCTTGGCCTTCTTGGCGGGCTTGGCGCCGTCATCTTTCTTGGCTTCGGCGGCGGGCTTGTCCATGGGGGCGTCAGCGGCTTGGGCAGCGCCCAGGGCGAAGAAGGAAGCGGCGGTCAGCAGGGCGATCAGAGTCTTGCTCATGTGTTTCTCCTAGAGGGTGTTGGGTGAACTACCGTCCACGATCGGATTCGGCAGTGCGGATTATTCATGGGAAAACTTAACCGACACTTAAGGCCCGTAACGCATTCCTCACGCGGCGGAACGGGCGCCGACACCTGGCAGCCACGGCTTTACATGGATTTACCCGTTCACTCCAACCTTTACCTCCCCGGCCCGCGCACACCGGCAAGAAAAGAGTACAACCCCGCTTTTTCCCAAGGGAACCGGACATGAACCGTCAAGCCACCAATGCGCTCGCCCGCCTGGGTCTTACCTTGCTGCTGGGACAACTCGGATGCGCGGTCGCGCTGGCCGGCGGGAATCCCGCGGAGGGCGCCCGCAAGTCCCTGTATTGCACGGGCTGCCATGGCCCGGATGGCAACGAGACTCGCCTGGGCACGCCGCGCCTGGCCGGACAAAGTGAAGCCCTATTCCTCCAGCAGATGCACGCCTACAAGGCGGACCAGCGCTCGACCCATCCCATGCAGGCCATGCTGACGGACGGGATGGACCCCCAGGACATCGCCGACATCGGGGCGTTCTACGCCTCCCGGAAAGTCGCGCCCGCCCGCTCGCGCCGTTAGGCGGGGCAGTTCAAGCCCCCCGCAGCCCCTGCATCAGTCCGGCGATCACCGCCACGCCGAGGATGCCCAGCACGAGTTGCTGGATGATGTCCTGAGTCCGCCGGTGCTTGTGCAGTTCCGGCACCAGGTCGGCCATGGCGATGTAGATAAAGCTGGCGGCGGACAGGCAGAGTGCGTAGGGAAGTATCTGCTGGGCCCGGGTCAGGGTGAAGTAGGCGAGGAGGCCACCGAACACCGCCGCCGAGCCGGACAGCACGTTCAACGCCAGGGCGCGGGCGCGGCCGTAGCCGGAATGCAGCAGCACCATGAAGGCGCCCATCTCGTGGGGAATCTCGTGCACGAACACCGCCAGGGTGATGCCCAGACCCATGGTGGTGTCGTGCATGAAGGCGGCGGCGATCATCACGCCGTCGACGAAGTTGTGCAGGGCGTCCCCCAGCACCACCATGGGCCCGGCCGGGTGGTGGTGATGGGCATGATCGGAATGCAGGTTCTCCGCGCCGGGGTCGCCGCCGTGCTCATGGTGCCAGTAGGCCAGTTTCTCCAGGGTGAAGAACAGAAACAGGCCCAGCAGCAGCCAGGTGCCGATCTGCGGCGCGGTCATGCTGGCGGCGACCTCGGGCAGGATGTCGAGCAGGGCCACGGCCAGCATGGTGCCGACAGAGAAACTCAGTAACGCATGGGCCATCCGCGCCAGGGAAGTCAGCGAAAAAACGGCGGCCAGGAGCACCGAGAAGATGCCACCGGCCAGGGTGCCGAGGAGAATTTGACTCAGGATCATGCGAAACGGCTGGGGTTGGGAGTAAATCCGTAGCGGTTGAAATCGATCATGCACGCGGATCGCATGCGGCAGTGTAACGCCCTCGTCGGCAAACGCGGGATCACGCCAGGGTCCGCAGATTCTCCCGCGCCAGGGCCTCGAACTGTTGCAGAGGCAGCGGCCGGCTGAACAGATACCCCTGGTAGGCCAGGCAACCATTTCTGGCCAGGAAGTCCCGCTGTTCCCGTGTTTCCACTCCCTCGGCCAGCACCGCCAGGCCCAGGCTGTCCGCCAGCGCCATGATGGTGACCGCGATCGCCGCATCGTTGGGGTCGTTCAGCACGTCCATGACGAAGGAGCGGTCGATCTTCAATTTTTCCAGGGGCAATCGCCGCAGGTAGGACAGGGAAGAATAGCCGGTGCCGAAATCGTCCAGGGCGAAGCGCACCCCCTTCTCTTCCAGGGCGTTCATTTTGGCGATGGTGTCCTCGATGTTTTCCATCATGAGGCTCTCGGTGAGTTCCAGCTTGAGCTTGCCGGGATCGGTGCCGTTGCGCCGTATCGCTTCCAGCACCTGGGCGACGAAATCCAGCTGGTGCAACTGCTGGCTGCTGACGTTGATGGCCAGGGCGAGATGCGCCAGTTCCGCGTCCTCGGCCCAGGCCGCCAACCGCGCGCAGGCCTCCTCCAGTACCCAAAGGCCCAGGGCCAGGATGAGGCCGGTTTCCTCCGCGAAGGCAATGAATTCGTCCGGGAATACCAGGCCGCGTTGCGGATGCTGCCAGCGCACCAGGGCCTCCGCCCCGGTCACCCGGCCTTCATGGTCGACCTGCGCCTGGTAGTGGAGAACGAATTGCCGCTCGCGGAGCGCTCCACGCAAGTCATTTTCCAGGGCCACCCGGGCGATGACCGCGGCCTGCATGTCCGGGTCGAAGAAGCGCACGGCGTTGCGGCCCCCGGACTTGGCCTGATACATGGCCAGGTCCGCCTGCTTCATCAACTCGTCCAGGGAACTTTGCTGATGGCCGAACAGGGTCACGCCTATGCTCGCGCCGCTGAAATGCTCATGGCCGCCCAACTGGTAGGGCTGATTGAGGGCGTCGAGGATCTTTCCGCCCACGGTCTCGGCCTGTTCCGCGGCTTCGATGTCGATCTGGGTCAAGCCTTCCAGCATGACCACGAACTCGTCGCCGCCCAGACGGGCCACGGTGTCGCCCGCGCGCACGCAGGAAGACAGCCGCTGCGCCGTCTGTTGCAACAGCAGATCCCCCTTGTCGTGGCCCAGGGTGTCGTTGAGCGTCTTGAAATGGTCCAGATCAATGAACAACAGGGCGCCCAGTTTCTGTCGGCGGGTGCCGGTTGTCAGGGCCTGGCGCAGGCGGTCGAGCAGCAGCCGGCGGTTGGGCAGGCCGGTTAGGGGGTCGTAGAACGCCAGAAACTTGATCTCGTCTTCCGCGGCCTTGCGTTCGCTGATATCGGTCTGGGTGCTGACGTAATGGGTGGTGACGCCGTTCTCGTCCTTGACCGCCGAGATGTTCAACCACTTCGGATAGATCTCGCCGTTCTT
>CAIXFP010000485.1 GCA_903918705.1 uncultured Pseudomonadota bacterium | reverse complement strand
GGAATAGATACTGAACAGAATGCCGATGGTCAAAGCCAGCGCAAAATAGTGCAGTGTTTCACCTCCGAGGAACAGCATGGAGGTCACCATGATCTGGGTGCAGCCGTGGGTGATGATGGTGCGCGACATGGTGCGGGTGATAGCGTTGTCGATGATCCCGGCCACTTCGGTCTTGCGCAGCTTGCGGAAGTTTTCGCGGATCCGGTCGAACACCACCACGGTGTCGTTCACCGAGTAACCCAGGATGGCCAGCACCGCCGCCAGGACGGTGAGGTTGAATTCCCAGCGGAACAGGGCGAACAGGCCGAGGATGATCACCACGTCGTGGGCGGTGGCGACGATGGCGCCCACCGCGAAACGCCATTCGAAACGCAGGGCCAGGTACAGCACGATGCCGATGGAAACCACCAGCAAGGCCAGGGCGCCGTCTTCCAGCAATTCCTTGCCCACCTGGGGGCCGATGAATTCCACCCGCTTCAGCAATACCGCGGCGTCGCCCTGTTTCAGCACGCCCATGGCCTGATCGGAGAGCTGCGCGGAGGTCACCCCGGCTCTCATGGGCAGGCGGATCAGCACGTCGCGGGCGGTGCCGAAGTTCTGCACCTGGGCATCGGCGAAACCGCCCTTGCCCAGAACGGCGCGGACGGCGCGGATGTCGGCGGGCCGGGCATAGCTCACCTCCATCACCGTGCCGCCGGTGAAGTCCACCCCCAGGTTGAGGCCCTGGAACACCAGGAACAACACAGCGGCGATGAAGGTGGCGGCGGACAGCAGCGCGGTGGGCACCGCGTGGTGCATGAAGGGAATGTCTTTCTTGACCTTGAACAGTTCCATGTTCGTGGCTTCCTCAGATAGAGACGTGGGTAAGGCGCTTGACGCGGCCGAGGGTGAGGTTGACCACGGCGCGGGAAACCGTCACGGCGCTGAACATCGAGGTCAGGATGCCGAGGCAGAGCACCACGGCGAAGCCGCGCACCGGACCGGAACCGAGCCAGAACATGGCCATGCCGGCGATCAGGGTGGTCACGTTGGAGTCCAGGATGGTGTCCCAGGCCCGCTCGTAGCCGGCGGCGATGGCCGATTGCGGCGAATTGCCGTTGCGCAGTTCCTCGCGGATGCGCTCGTTGATCAGCACGTTGGCGTCGATGGACATGCCCAGGGTGAGGGCGATACCGGCGATGCCGGGCAGGGTCAGGGTCGCCTGCATCAAGGACAGGATGGCCACCAGGAGGAGCAGGTTGACGATCAGCGCGGAAGTGGAGATCACGCCGAACCAGCGGTAGTACACCATCATGAACAGGGCGATGGCGGCGAAGCCCACCAGTGTGGAATGGAGGCCGCGCTGGATGTTGTCGGCGCCCAGGGACGGGCCCACGGTGCGTTCCTCGACGATTTCCATCGGCGCGGCCAGGGCGCCGGCGCGCAGCAGCAGGGCCACGTCGGAAGCTTCCTGGGGAGTATCCATGCCGGTGATCTGGACCCGGCCGCCGCCGATTTCCTCGCGAATCACCGGGGCGGTGATCACCTCGGTCTTGCCCTTCTCGATCAGCAGGATGGCCATGCGCTTGCCCACGTTTTCGCGGGTGACGTTCTTGAAGATGCGGGCGCCGCGGCCATCCAGGTTGACGTGCACGGCGGCCTGGTTGCTCTGGTTGTCGAAGCCGGGCTGGGCGTCGGTGATGTAGTCGCCGGTCAGCACCACGTTCTTCTTCACCAGCACCGGACGGCCGTTGCGCTCGTAGTAAAGCTCGGTGCCGAAGGGCGGCGTGCCGGCCGCGGCGGCCTGGAGCGCAGCGGCATCCTGCATCTTCTCCTCGTCCACCATGCGGATTTCCAGGGTGGCGGTGCGGCCCAGGATTTCC
>CAIXFP010000484.1 GCA_903918705.1 uncultured Pseudomonadota bacterium | reverse complement strand
CGTTGTTGACGGCGGGCGTCTGCACTATCGCCGCTGACCAGGCCGGTAGCGACAGCTATGCGCCTGCGGCGCAAGTGAGGCAGTCGTTCACGGTGACCCCGCTGCTGACCAGCCAGACCATCACCTTCAGCTCGCTTGCCAATGTGTCCCTGGGCAGCGCGCCCTTCACGATCAGCGCCACAGCCAGTTCCGGCCTGGCGGTCGGCTTCAGTTCGGTCACGCCTGGGGTTTGCACGATCTCCGGCAACACCGTGACTCTGGTGGCGGCAGGCGTCTGCACGCTGACGGCCAATCAGGCTGGGAACGCCGGCTATGCTGCCGCACCACCCGTGTCGCAATCGTTCGTGGTGACACAAGCCATGGTCGCCACCGGATATATCCATGGCTGCGCTCTGAATAGTGCCGGCGCGGTGCTGTGCTGGGGGGACAACGGCTATGGGCAGCTTGGCAATGGCACCACAACCCCAAGCAACACCCCGGTGGCCGTGACGGGACTATCGAGTGGCGTAATCGGGATTGCCGCGGGCTATTACCATACCTGTGCCTTGACCAACGCCGGCGCGGTGCTGTGCTGGGGGTGGAATAACGATGGCCAGCTCGGCGATGGCACGAACGTTCAGGCCTCCTTGCCCGTGACGGTGACGGGCCTTTCCAGCGGTGTGGTGGCGATTGCCGCTGCCGGCAACCACAGCTGTGCTCTCACCAGTGCCGGAACGGTGCTTTGTTGGGGCTACAACGCGTTTGGCCAACTCGGCAACGGCACAACCACGAATAGCGCCATCCCGGTGGCCGTGTCCGGGCTGTCCTACCGCGTGGTGGGACTTGCTGCGGGGAGTGGCCACACCTGCGTGGTAAGCCAAACTGGAGCGGCGCTGTGCTGGGGCTACAACAATCACGGCCAACTCGGCAATGATACGGCCACCAGCAGCAGCACCCCTGTGTCCGTGTCCGGACTTTCCAGCAATGTTTTGGCCATCAGCGCGGGTTGGCTCCATAGTTGCGCGCTGATCGACACCGGAGCGGTCAAGTGTTGGGGTTATAACGATTCTGGCCAGCTCGGCGATGGCACGACTTTAGATCGTGTTACCCCTGTGTCCGTGACAGCCCTGCCCTCGGGTGTCTCAGCGATTTCCACAGGCATTGACCAAAGCTGTGCCACGACCTCCACGGGAGCCATGCTGTGTTGGGGATCGAACGCCTACGGTCAACTGGGTACGGGCACCACCACAGATAGCGCCATACCGGTGACAGTAACGGGATTTTCCAGCGGCGTCGCCACGATTTCAGCGGGCTACAACCACACCTGTGCGGTAACAAGCGCCGGAGCGGTGCAGTGCTGGGGAGCCAACGACCACGGCCAACTAGGCAACGGCACCACGCTCGAAAGCACCGCGCCGGCGGCTGTATCAGGCGTGGGGGGCATCGGATTCCTTAATCTGAACCCCACGCTGGCGAGCCAGACTATTACCTTCACCCCCCTGTCAGACCGGGTATTGGGCTCGGGAACATTCACGGTGAGTGCCACTGCCAGTTCCGGCCTGTCGGTCAGTTTCAGTTCCATCACTACCAGTGTCTGCACGGTGAGCAACAACACCGTAACCCTGGTGGCGGCAGGCACCTGCACCCTTGCCGCCGATCAGACAGGCAACTCCAGCTATGCGGCTGCCCCGCAGGTATCCCAGAGTTTTATGGTGAATGCCGCCATTCCAGTGGTCGGTCTGAGTCCGGCGAGTCTGAATTTCGCCAATCAGATCCAGGGCACCAGTAGTGGCGTGCAGACTTTGACTCTGTCCAACACCGGCTCTGGTAACTTGACGATCTCCTCCATCGCCGCGACGGGTAATTTCAGTCAGTCCAACAACTGCGGCGGTAGCCTGGCGGAGGGGGGAAGTTGCAGCATCAGCGTGATATTCACGCCGACCACTACAGGCCGTCACACAGGCAGTCTGATAGTCACCGATAACGCCATGGGCAGCCCGCAAACCGTGGGCCTATCCGGTACGGGACAAGCCGCGACCAACACGGGTTCGGTCACGGCCAATCTGGTGGCCGGCTGGAACCTGCTGGGCAACAGCACAACCGGAACCGTGGATGTGGTGAGTGTGTTCGGCGATGCCGGGAAGGTCTCCACCGTCTGGAAATGGGTGCCGGGAACGAATGCGAATTGGGCGTTCTACACCCCGCTCCTGGCAGATGGGGGGGCGGCTTACGCAGCTAGCAAGGGCTATGGGTTGTTGAGCAGCATCAATTCCGGTGAAGGATTCTGGGTGAATGCCAAGGTGCCGTTCTCGGCTACTTACGGTTCGGGCAGCCTGGTGGCGACTTCCCAGTTTGCCGATAGCGTGGTGGGTAATGGGCTGGCGGCTGGCTGGAGTCTGATCGCCACGGGTGACAACCCCTCACCGCGGTCGTTCGCCAACAACATTGCCCTGTCGCCACCGGCTGCCGGCACCTCGGCCGCCACCAGCTTGATCACCCTATGGGCATGGTATTCCGGTTCCGACAACCTGTTGCAGGGCTGGTTCTTCTACGCTCCGAGCCTGGACAACAGCGGTGGTCTGGCGAGCTACATCACCAGCAAGGGCTACCTGGACTTCAGCACCTCGGGCAAGACACTGGATTCGACCACGGGGTTCTGGGTGAACCATCCGTGATGGGCAGGCGTAAAGCGGAGTTCGGTCATGAAACCTCATATTGATAGCAAGCATGTATTCCGGGTGGAAGGCCACCGCCACTTCCGGATTGGTGGTGAGTTTCTCCTATCTCACCGCGAGTACTTGCACCATTGTCGGCAACATCGGCACCGGCGTGACAACAGGCACCTGCACGATCGTCGCCAAGCAGGCCGGTAACGTCGCCTACGCCGCGGCGCTCCAGGTGACTCAATCTTTCCCGGTGACCATACCGTTATCCAACCAGTCCATCAGTTTCGCCGCGCTGCCGATTCGACTTTTCAACGCTGGACCATTCCCCGTCAGTGCCACGGACAGTTCCGGCTTGCCGGTCAGCTTCAGTTCCATCACGCCGTCGTGTTCTTCGGCATACTGACGGGCCATGACCACCTGCCGGCGAAGACAGTCGCCGTCAGCTTGGCGCACTGAGGAGAAGCGGGTATAGGAGTAGGCTCACATGGGTTATCAGGGGGGGGTATATGGTATTTGTGATAATACATGTGGCTTCTTACGCTGCGCTCACCCGACAGCGCCCGCGGCGCTACCCCCCCAGCGCCTTGCCGATCAGCGGCAGCAGGGGTTCCGGTAGTTTGATCTGGCCCGAGAGGGCGAAGGCGTGGCCGGCGTCGGACATTTTTTTCCAGGTCTTGCGGATGATTTCCAGCCACTTCTCTTCGTCGTAGTCGGGCTTGCCGGCGGCGAAGGCGAGCATGTAGTGCTCGATGAACACCAGATTGGCCACGTCTTCCAGCATCTGGGTGTCGGCGTTGACCTTGAGGGCGCGCTTGCCCACCGCCTTCTTCACCTGCTCGATCATGTCCTCGCCGTAGCCGGCCTGGCGCATCAGTTCACCCGCGGTGTCGGCGTGGAACTTGTAGAGGCCGGTGCGCCAGGCGAAATAGCCATCCTTGTTCATCGGGTAGGTGTTGCGCGGCACCGTCCAGCGCCGGATGTGCTGGGCGCGCACCGCCAGATGCGCCACTTCCGTGGCGTCCGGGGCGAAGCGCGCGATCATCTCGCTCATGCGCCGGCCGTAAAGGAGTTCCTTCGGCAGGCCCTGATCCTGGTTGGGGTCTTCGGCATTGGCGGCGTCAAACAGGGCGATGGCCCGGTCGAAACGTTCCTGGTTCTCGATCATGAGGGTTGCCTTTCGATTAGGTGGATCAGCTGCGCACGCCGCGGCTGGGCCCGTAGCTGTCCAGCACCCGGATGTAGCTGGCGCGCTCCACGGCGCTGGGGTCGGGCAGGTTGCGCTGGCTCATGCTGCCTTTCAACTGGGCCACTGAAGCGTATTCCCGTTCTTCCATCCAGATGCCCATGTCGGCCAGGATCTGGCCCAGACGTTCCGGGCCATGCTTCAACAGGGCGGAGGCCAGGTGCACCACGTCGGCGCCGGCCAGCAGAAGTTTCAGCACTTCCTCGTAGCCGTGCACGCCGCCGGTGGCCGCCAGGGTGATGCGGGTCTGGCCGCGCAGAATGGCGATCCAGCGGATGCGCAGCAGGGCCTCCTCCGGGCTGGAAAGGTGCAATTGATCCACCAGTTCCAGGCTGTCCAGGTCGATGTCCGGCTGGTAGAAGCGGTTGAATAGCGACACGCCGCGGGCGCCGGCCAGTTCCAGGTGCTTGACCAGATGGGGCAGGGAGGAGAAAAACGGCGACAGTTTCATGCACACCGGCAGTTTCACCGTGCCGCGCAGTTCGGAGAGCAGGCTGACGTAGCGCGCTTCCACCGATTCGCCGGAATAGTGGGCATCGGCAGCCACGTGGTAGACGTTGAGTTCCAGGGCATCGGCCCCAGCCTGCTGCAATTCCCGGCCGAGATCGACCCAGCCGGACAGGGACACGCCGTTGAGGCTGGCGATGACCGGGATGGACAGCCGCTCCTTCAGTTTGCGCAGATGTTCCAGATAGTGCTCGAGGTGGCTCTGGTAGTCGCCGTGGTCGGGCAGGAAGCCATCCGCCTCGCCGTGGCCCAGGTTGGCGTTGAGCAGGAAGCGGTCGGCCATCTCGGCTTCCGTCCGCAATTCCTCCTCGAACAGTGAGTGCATCACCAGGGCGGCGGCCCCGGCGTCTTCCAGCCGCAACGCGCTGTCCAGATGCTTGCACAGCGGCGAGGAGGAGGGCACCAGCGGATTCTTGAGCTTCAGGCCCAGGTAGGTGGTGGAGAGGTCGGTCATGTCATCCCCTTTGCCGTCATACCGGCGAACGCCGGTATCCAGTTACAACAGTTGG
>CAIXFP010000483.1 GCA_903918705.1 uncultured Pseudomonadota bacterium | reverse complement strand
CTGCGACAAGATCACCCCCGGCATGCTGATGGCGGCGCTGCGCCTCAACGTCCCGGCGGTCTTCGTCTCGGGCGGCCCGATGGAGGCCGGCAAGGTCGACCACCGCGGCAAGATCAAGGCGCTCGACCTCGTCGACGCCATGGTGGCGGCGGCCGACGACGACTACACCGACGAGGAGGTGAAGGTCATCGAGCGGTCGGCCTGCCCGACCTGCGGCTCCTGCTCGGGCATGTTCACCGCCAACTCGATGAACTGCCTGACCGAAGCCCTAGGTTTGAGCCTGCCCGGCAACGGTTCCCTGCTGGCCACCCACGCCGACCGCAAAGAGTTGTTCCTGCGCGCCGGACGCCTGGCCGTGGATCTGGCCAAGCGTTATTACGAGAAAGATGACGCCAGTGCGTTGCCCCGTTCCATCGCCACCTTCGAGGCTTTCGAGAACGCCATGTGCCTGGATATCGCCATGGGCGGCTCCACCAACACCGTGCTGCACCTGCTGGCGGCAGCCCAGGAGGCGAAGGTGAACTTCACCATGCAGGACATCGACCGCCTTTCCCACAAGGTGCCGCACTTGGCCAAGGTGGCGCCCTCCACCCAGATCTACCACATGGAAGACGTGCACCGCGCCGGCGGGGTGATGGCCATCCTCGGCGAACTCGACCGCGCCGGCCTGATCCACCGCGACTGCCGCACCGTGCACAGCCGCACCCTGGGTGCGGCCTTGTCCATCTGGGATGTGATGCGAGCCCACGACGTCTCCGTGTTCGATTTCTACAAGGCCGCGCCCGGTGGCGTGCCCACCCAGGTGGCGTTCTCCCAGAACCGCCGCTTCCCGGAGCTGGACCTGGACCGCGCCAACGGCTGCCTGCGCGACAAGGCCCATGCCTATTCCCAGGACGGCGGCCTGGCGGTGCTCTACGGCAACATCGCCCTGGACGGCTGCATCGTGAAGACCGCCGGGGTGGATGCCAGCAACCTCAAGTTCACCGGCCCGGCGCGCATCTTCGAGAGCCAGGAAGCCTCGGTGGAGGCCATCCTGGGCGACCAGATCAAGGAAGGCGACGTGCTGGTGATCCGCTACGAAGGCCCGCGCGGCGGCCCCGGCATGCAGGAGATGCTCTATCCCACCTCGTACCTGAAGTCGAAAGGGTTGGGCCGCGCCTGCGCCCTGATCACCGACGGCCGCTTCTCCGGCGGCACCTCGGGCCTGTCCATCGGCCACGTCTCTCCGGAGGCGGCGGAAGGCGGCGCCATCGGTCTGGTGCGGGAAGGCGACCCCATTGAGATCGACATTCCCAACCGTTCCATCCGCGTGGCGCTGAGCGACGATGAGTTGGCCGCCCGCCGTGGCGAAATGGAAGCGAAGGGTGGGCAAGCCTGGAAGCCGGAGAACCGTGACCGCCCGGTGTCCGCGGCCCTGCGCGCCTACGCGGCCATGACGACAAGTGCTGCCTTCGGGGCGGTGCGGGATGTCAGCCAGCTCGAACGCAAAGGCTGAAACTACTTGCAGATTTTCAACTCCCCCGAGCAGGAACCCAACGACGGCGGCCCGAGCGAGCCGGACCCGCTTTCGCGCTTCCGCACCTGGCGCGGCTTCTTGTTCGCCACCATCGTGCTCAACGTGCTGTTCGTCTACGGCATGATCGAAAGCGTAAGGGAGCCCGGCACGGCCGCGTGGACCAAGACGTTGTCCTGGTTCCCGTTCGATGTCATCGGCACGGTGTTGTACCTGGTCCTGCTGCGCAAACTGAGCCAGGCAGACGCGGATTGCGCCCAGTCCGGCGCCGCGCGGGCCAGGACTGGTGGGACGCTATACGCCGCTCTGTGCATCGCCATGATCATTGCCAACTGGATCGCCCTCATCGCCGCATGAAAGCGGCGCCCTACCCCAACCAGGAGACCACCCCATGACCCTCGCCGATCTCAACAGCCGCTTCGGCCTCGCCCACCAACTGAAATTCGTCGAAGGCCCCGGTGGCCTGGTGTTCGCGGAAATCGACAACGACCTGGGCACCGCCTACCTGTGCCTGCAGGGCGCCCACCTCACCACCTTCCGCCCCAAGGACCAGGACGAGCCGGTGGTATGGCTGTCCGACTACGCCAAGTTCGCGCCGGGAAAATCCATCCGCGGCGGCGCACCGGTGTGCTGGCCCTGGTTCGGGGCGCACGCCTTGGAGTCGAGCTTCCCCGGCCACGGGTTTGCCCGCACCGTGATGTGGGAAGTCACGCAATCCGCCGCCCTGGCCTCGGGTGAGACCGAGATCACCCTGGCCCTGCTGCCGACCGAGCAGACCCGCGCCCAGTGGCCCCATGCCAGCCGGGTGGAACTGAACGTGGTGGTGGGCCGTAGCCTGAAGATGAATCTGATCACCAGCAACCTGGGCGCTGCCGACATCCAAATCGGCGAGGCCCTGCACACCTACCTGCAGATCGGCGACATCGCCGAGATCCAGGTGCTGGGCCTGGAAGGGTGCGAGTATCACGACAAGGTCGGCCCGGCAACCCGCCGCACCCAGGACGGCGCGGCGACGTTCACCGGCGAAGTGGACCGGGTCTACGTGAACACCGAAGCCACCTGCGTGATCGTCGACCCGCGACTCAAGCGCCGTCTCGTCATCGCCAAGAGCGGTTCCCGTTCCACCGTGCTGTGGACGCCCTGGGCGGAAAAGGCCGACAAGATGGGCGACTTCGGCCCCGATGGCTGGCGCCGCATGGTCTGCGTGGAAACCGTCAACGCCCTGGAAAACGTGGTGGTCATCCCGGCCGGCCAGAGCCACACCCTGAGCGTGGAGTACTCGGCGGAAGCGCTCTGAGCTGGGCTCCCCCCTTTGTTAAAGGGGGGCTGGGGGGGATTTAGCCGACCGCTGAGCTTGCTCCACTCTTGGAGAAATCCCCCTCGATCCCCCTTTGAAAAAGGGGGAAGAGACTCGCCACTACCCGCTAATGAGGTCGTCATCGACCACGCATCTACCAGCCAAACCAGACCATCCGTAACAGTCGCCTTCGCGGGTAAGTTGGGTCGCCCACATTTGTGGTAATAGAGGTGGCGACAGCAACAGCCG
>CAIXFP010000482.1 GCA_903918705.1 uncultured Pseudomonadota bacterium | reverse complement strand
GTGCACCCGGCGCTGCCCGTTCTGCGATGTCGGCCATGGCAAGCCGCTGCCGCCGGACCCGGAGGAGCCGCGTCACCTGGCGGAGACGCTGGCGGCCATGCGTTTGCAATACGTGGTCATCACCAGCGTCGACCGGGACGACCTGAAGGACGGCGGCGCCCGGCATTTCGTCGACTGCATCCGCGCCGCGCGGACGGCGACTCCCGGCATCCGCATCGAAATTCTCACCCCCGATTTCCGGGGCCGTCTGGACCTCGCCCTGGAGTGCCTCGCCTGCGCGCCGCCCGATGTGATGAACCACAATCTGGAAACCGTGCCGCGTCTGTACCCGGCCTGCCGCCCCGGGGCCGACTACGCCCATTCGCTGCGTCTACTGCAACGTTTCAAGCAACGCTGCCCCGGTGTGCCCACCAAGTCCGGCATCATGCTGGGGCTGGGCGAGACGGACGAGGAAGCGGAACAGGTGCTGCGCGACCTGCGGGCTCATGACGTGGACCTGCTCACGGTGGGCCAATACCTGCAACCCTCGGCCCACCATCTGCCGGTGGAGCGTTTCGTGACTCCGGCGCAGTTCGCCGAATTCGAGCGGCTGGGCCGGGAATTGGGCTTCAGGCATGTCGCCAGCGGCCCGCTGGTGCGCTCCAGCTACCACGCGGATCAGCAGGCGGCGCGCGTGTAGCGGGCAAGCCCGCCCTATTTGTCGCTGATCACGTCCGTGCCCTTGGGCGGGCTGAAGCGGAACAGGCTGCTGCCCATGGCCGGGTTGCGTTCCAGGTTGGAAAAGCGCAACAAGGTGGTCTGGCCGAAGCTGTCCTTCAACTCCATGGCGTGCAGGGTGTCGCCCTTGAAGCCCAGGCGCACCAACTCGAAGCCGCCCTCCTTCGACTTCGGCGCCGCTTCCACCCAGTCGAGGCCGTCCCGATTGCCGGCATCCTTCAGATTGAAACGCTTTTCGATATCGTTCTCGCCCGCCAGCAAGGCGGCGGGGCTGTCGCCGATGGCGAGATCCAGCTTGCGGATGGTGACCTGGTCGAGATCCTCGTCGTAGATCCACAGGCGCTTGCCATCCCCCACCAGAAGTTGCGCGTAGGGCTTCTGGTAGACCCAGCGGAATTTGCCGGGGCGCTGCAGGAACAGGGTGCCGGTGGATTCCTGGGTCTTGCGGCCGTTGCGATCCAGCACGATCTGGGTGAACTGGGCCTTGAGGCCGCGGGTCTGGCTGACGAAGGCGGACAGGCGCGCCTGGGCGTCGGCGTGGGCCGGGGTGGCCAGGACGGCGGACAGGGCCAGAAGCAGGGGAAACAGGAGTCTAGGAGTCATTGCGGGGAGCGATCACTTCGCGGTTGCCGTTGGTTTGCATGGAGGACACCAGCCCGGCGTGTTCCATCGCTTCGATGAGCCGGGCGGCACGGTTGTAGCCGATCCTGAGTTGCCGCTGCACCGAGGAAATCGAGGCGCGGCGGCTCTTGAGCACATAGGCGACGGCATCGTCGTAGAGGGCATCCGCTTCCGCATTCTCCGCCTCCGCATCGCCGCCTTCCTCGTCCTCGGGATTGGCCAACACCGCTTCGTCATATTGCGGCGGCCCGAG
>CAIXFP010000481.1 GCA_903918705.1 uncultured Pseudomonadota bacterium | reverse complement strand
CGGCGCGATCTCCACCAGGTCCAGCTCGGCCGTTTCGGCCATGGCCAATGCTTCACGCAGACTGACGATACCCAGCTGCTCGCTTTCCACACCCACCAGTCGGATCGGCGAAACGTCAATTTCGTTGTTGATCCGGGGTTCCTTGTCCTGTGCTATTTCAAGCCCCTTGAAAAAAACGAGGAGCCGACTACGTGCATCGGCTCCTCAGGTTGTTCACTCACTTACACGCAGCTTGCCGAGGAAGGTATCCAGGCCCATCTGGCCGAGATCCTCACCCCCGCGTTTGCGGACCGCTACCTTGTTCTCCTGGCGCTCTTTCTCGCCGACGATGATCTGGTAGGGCACGCGCTGCATGGAGTGCTCGCGGATTTTATAGGTGATCTTCTCGTTCCTCAAGTCGGAAACCGCGCGGATGCCTTGTTTTTTAAGGTCTTGCACGATACCGGCGGCATATTCGGCCTGTCCGTCGGTGATATTCATGACCACCACCTGCACCGGGGACAGCCACACCGGGAAATTGCCGGCGTAATGCTCGATCAGGATGCCGATGAACCGCTCCATGGAACCCAGGATGGCGCGGTGCAGCATCACCGGCGGCTTGCGGGTGTTGTCCTCGTCGACAAACTCGGCACCCAGGCGCACCGGCAGGTTGAAGTCGAGCTGGATGGTGCCCACCTGCCAGAGGCGGCCGATGGAATCCTTCAGGGTGAACTCGATCTTGGGGCCGTAGAAGGCGCCCTCCCCCGGCTGCAGGTCGAAGGCCAGGCCGTTCTGGTCCAGGGCGGCGGCCAGGCCCGCTTCCGCCTTGTCCCAGGATTCGTCGGAGCCGACCCGCTTGTCGGGGCGGGTGGACAACTTCACCAGCACGTCGCTGAAACCAAAGTCGGCATAGACCGCCTGCAGCATCTTGATGAAGTCCGACACCTCGGACTGGATCTGGCCTTCGGCGCAGAAGATGTGGGCGTCGTCCTGGGTGAAGGCGCGCACCCGCATCAGGCCGTGCAGGGCCCCGGAAGGCTCGTTGCGGTGGCAGGAACCGAATTCGGCCAGGCGCAGCGGCAGATCGCGGTAGGAGCGCAGGCCGTGGTTGAAGATCTGCACGTGGCCGGGGCAGTTCATCGGCTTCACCGCGTAGTCGCGGTTTTCCGAGGCGGTGGTGAACATCTGCTCGCGGTAGTTCTCCCAATGGCCGGATTTCTCCCACAGGGACTTGTCCATAATGGTGGGGGTCTTCACTTCCTGGTAGCCGTAGTCGATGAACTTGCGGCGCATGTACTGCTCGATCTCCTGCCACATCACCCAGCCGTGGGGATGCCAGAACACCATGCCCGGCGACTCCTCCTGCAGGTGGAACAGGTCGAGCTGCTTGCCCAGGCGGCGGTGGTCCCGCTTCTCCGCCTCTTCCAGGCGGTGCAGATAGGCGGCCAGGTCGTCCTTGTTGCCCCAGGCGGTGCCGTAGACCCGCTGCAGCATCTCGTTCTTCGAATCGCCGCGCCAGTAGGCGCCGGCCAGCTTCATCAGCTTGAACGCCTTGATCTTGCCGGTGGAGGGCACGTGGGGGCCACGGCAGAGGTCGATGAAATCGCCCTCGCGATACAGGGAAATGGTCTGGCCCTGGGGAATGCTGGAGATGATCTCCGCCTTGTAGTGCTCGCCGATGGACTTGAAGAAGTCCACCGCCACGTCGCGGTCCCACTCCTCCCGGCTCACCGGGATGTCCTTTTTGGCCAACTCGCCCATGCGCTTCTCAATGGCCGCCAGGTCTTCCTGGGTGAACGGGCGCTGGACCGAGAAGTCGTAGTAGAAGCCGTCATCGATCACCGGGCCGATGGTCACCTGGGCGTCCGGGAACAACTGCTTCACGGCAAAGGCCAGCAGGTGGGCGCAGGAATGGCGGATCAGGTCGACGCCATCGGGGTCCTTGTCGGTGACGATGGACAGGCCGGCGTCGTGCTCGATCAGGTGGGAGGTATCCACCAGGACACCGTCCACCTTGCCGGCCAGGGCCACCCGGGCCAGGCCCGCGCCGATGCTGGCGGCCACCTCGGCCACCGTGACCGGCGCCTCGAAAACACGTTCGGAACCATCGGGAAGACGAATAACGGGCATGGCAAACACCTTCGGAAACGAAAAAGCCGGAACGCGAGTTCCGGCTTTGTGTGTTGGTAGGCGCGATT
>CAIXFP010000480.1 GCA_903918705.1 uncultured Pseudomonadota bacterium | reverse complement strand
CCGCCCGGCGCTGGCCGGATCAGCCCGGATAAATCGGGTCGGCATCACCCAGCACTCACAACAACGCCGCCCTCGGCAAGAGTTTGGCAAATGCGCGGCGACATGATGGAAATGGGCGTGCTGGACTTCTCACCAAGGTCACCCGCATCGCCCTGCAGAATACCGCTTCCGTGGCTTCCCGATGCTGACCACCGATTGCATGGTGGCCGATCTGCCGGAAGACAAGAAAGCCGGCGGCGCCCCCGACATGGGCGGCATGGGCGGCGGCATGGGTGGCATGGGCGGCATGGACTTCTAAGTTCGGCTGGCCTGGCTACCGACCGGGGTTCGCGTCCCGGTTGTTGCAAAAGAGAAACCCCGCTGCGGCGGGGTTTCTCTTTTGTAGCGCCGGCGCCTCGCCGGCGTCTTCACACGTGCCCAACACCCCAAGACTGAATGCACCGTGCTAGCCTACAGTTCTGTAGAGTTTTCTAGGTCAAGGCCATGCAAATTTCCGCCATCGTCTCCGAGGAGACCCAACGTCTCCTGGAAGCCACCGTACAAAAGCGCGGGATGAAGAAAGGCTACGTCATCGAAACCGCCCTGCGCCACTACTTGCTGGCGCTCAATGCCGTGCCCGGCGAATTCATCACCCCGCCGGTGCTGACCGTGACCCCGGAAAGCTGGCAGGCGGTGACGGCGGCCCTGGCCGACACCGGCGAACCCACCCCGGCGCTGCGCGAATTGCTGGGCGATGCCTGAACTGCGCGCACTCCGCACGGAGGACGACCGGAGCACCTTCCGTTCCGGCAACCCGGCGCTGGATTACTTCTTCCAGCAATACGCCGGGCAAAACCAGTTCCGCCACCACATCGGCACCACCTACGTCGCTGTCGGGGCAGGCCGGATACTCGGCTATGCCACGGTCAGCCCGGCGCATCTGGAATGCTCGCAACTGGCCGAAGCGGACCGCAAGCGACTGCCCGCCTACCCGCTCCCGGTCTTGCGCCTGGCGCGGCTGGCGACGGCTGGAGACGCCCAGGGCCAGGGGGTGGGGAAGGCCCTGTTGCGCCACGTCTGCCTGCTGGCCACCCGGATGAGCGCCGACTTCGGCTGCGTCGGCCTGCTGGTGGACGCCAAGCCGGAGGCGGTCGCCGACTACGAAGTCTTCGGTTTCCTGCGCCTGGAGCCGGTCACGGGAGAGGCGGCCATGCAACCGGTGCCGCTGTTCCTGGCGATTCAGAAGTTGGGTCGCCTGCTGCCAGCCGGCTAACGAAAACAGCGTGTTAGTCGGGTACCCGACCTTACGTCCTTGATTACGGCCTCCATCCCTTTGACTTTCGCGCTCTCCAGTTCTTCATTCCTTAACACGAAGTCGGCATTGCCCGTGAGCCGCTCAACGGCCAGATCGATGAAACGACGCACCCGGGCCGGCTGCGCTGCACGGCTGCCGTAGTAGAGGAACAGGCTGTAATCGTCGCTCAGGTGCTCCAACAGCAGCGGCACCAGGCGTCCCGAGCGGATCAGCGTGGCGGCGGTGGGGACGGCGAGCTGGCCGATGACCTCGCCGGCGAGGACGGCGCGCAGTTCTAGCGCCTCGTCGTTGGTGCAGAAGGCGGGGCGGACCTGCCGGTCCTGCAGGCTGTCGCCCACCTTCACCCGCCAGGGCACGATGCGCCCGTCGTTGGCCTGGCGAAAGGCGCTGCAGCGATGCGCGTCCAGCTCGTGCAGGCTGAGCGGCGCGCCGTGCTTGCGCAAATAGGTCGGGGCGGCGCAGATGAGCAACTGCATGGGGAACAGGCGGCGCGCGATGAGGCCCTCTTCCGGCGGGTTGCCCAGGCGGAAGCCGACATCGACCCGGTCCTCGACCCAGTTGCCGACGCGGTCGTCGAGCTGGACGTCGGGCTGCACCTCGGGATAGAGCCGGCAGTATTCGTCCAGCACCGGGCCGATGACCGTCTGCAACACCGTGCGGGGGCCGACGATGCGCAGCGGCCCGGCCAGGTCTTCCCGGGTCTGGCGGGCGGCCTGCAGCGCCTGCTGCAGGCTGATCAGCGAGGGCTGGGCGGCCTCGAAGAAGCGCTGGCCTTCCTCGGTGAGGGACAGGCTGCGGGTGGTCCGGTGGAACAACCGCACCCCCAGGTACTGCTCCAGCTGGCCCAGGGCCTTGCTGGCGGCCTGGGGCGAGATCTGCTGCGCCACGGCGGCCCGGCTCAGGCTGCCCAGTTCCGCCGTGCGCACGAAGGTGGTGATGAAGCGCAACTCGTTGATCGACATGGTTCGCCTCTGTGTATGGAAACTATTGGTTGTAAATCATTAGCCTGTTTAGCACTGGTTTGATGTTTATACGAGCACTAGAGTGCAGTGCATCGCTAAAAGGAGTTCCCCATGGACGACTTCACCTTCTTGAATCCCACGAAAATCGAATTCGGCACCGGCAAGGAGCAGCAGATCGGCCAACACCTGGCCCTGCACGGCATCCGGAAAGTGCTGCTCTGCTACGGCAGCGAGCGCATCAAGCGCGACGGCCTGTTCGCCGTCGTGGGCAAGAGCCTGGCGGCCCACGACATCCAGTTCGTCGAATGCGGCGGCATCGTCAGCAATCCGCTGCTGGCGAAGGTCCGTGAAGGCATCGTCCTGGCGCGGGAGCACCGGGTGGAAGCCATCCTCAGCGTCGGCGGCGGCTCCGTGCTGGACACGGCCAAGTCCGTCGCCGCGGGCGCCCTGCACGACGGCGAGGTCTGGGACCTGTTCCTGGGCAAGGCCGCCATCGCCGGCGCGCTGCCGGTGTTCGCCATCCTGACCCTGGCCGCCACCGGCAGCGAGATGAACAGCGGCGCGGTGGTCACCAACGAAGTGACCCGGGAGAAGTTCGCGATCCAGTCGCCCTACCTCTTCCCGAAGGTCTCCATCGTCGATCCGGCCCTGATGCAGACGGTGTCCCGGGACTATCTTGTGTACTCCGCCGCCGACATCATCGCCCATGCCATCGAAGGCTATTTCACCGCCACCGTGCAGCCGCATTTCCAGTCGCGCCTGGTGGAAGCCATCCTCAACACGGTGATCGAGACGACACAGACCCTGCTGGCCGACCCCAACGACTACGCCGCCCGGGCCCAGTTCGCCTGGGCCGCCACCCAGGCCCTGAACGGCCTGATCTATGCGGGCACGTCCGGGTTCAGCTATCCCAACCACATGATCGAGCATGCCCTCTCGGCCCTGTTCAACGTGCCCCACGGCGCCGGGCTGTCGGTGGTGATGCCGGCCTGGATGAAGTGGTATCACGGTCGCAACCCGGCCCAGTTCGAGCGCATGGCCCGGCACGTGTTCGGCGTCGCCACGCCCCTGCAGGGCATCGCCGCCCTGGAAACCTGGTTCGACAGGATCGGCACCCCCACGCGCCTGTCGCAACTGGGCATCACGGAAGCCGACCTGCCGGCCACGATCGAGAACGTGCTGGCCCACGCCCGCTGGTTCGGTGTCGCCGATCTCTACACCCGGGACGTGGTCAGCCAGATCTTGCGGAACGCCCTGTAAGCGGCCTCGTCCCTATCACGGGTACGGTCAACAGACAAGGAAGCTCAACATGGACATTCAACGCAGCGGTTCACAACCTTCGGGCCCAGGGCCAGCCGAGTATTTCACCGGCACGGTTCGCATCGACCCTTTGTTCCAGGCCCACTATCCGGCCCGCGCCAACGGCGCCAGCGTGACCTTCGAGCCCGGCGCGCGCACCAAGTGGCACACCCACCCGCTGGGACAGACCCTGATCGTGACCGCGGGCTGTGGCCTGGTGCAGCGCTGGGACGGCCCGGTCGAACGGATCCGGCCCGGCGACGTGGTTTCCATTGCGCCGGGCGAAAAGCATTGGCATGGCGCCACGGCCACCACGGCCATGACCCATATCGCCATCCATGAGACCCTTGACGGCAAGACCGCCGACTTCATGGAACCGGTCAGCAGCGAGCAATACCCGGCCTGACCTCGCAAGAGCAATGGGCCAGATTCAAGTTTGAACAAGGAAATTGCAATGGCCAACGTCAATGTCGTCATCGGGGCCGGCTCCATCGGCCAGGCCATCGCCCGGCGGGTGAGCGCGGGCAAGCGGGTATTGCTGGCCGACCTGCGCGAGGAGAACGCCGCGGCCGCGGCCAGGACCCTCGCCGACGCCGGCTTCGAGGTGAGCGTCGCCCGGGTGGACGTCTCCTCCCGCGTGTCGGTTCAGGCCCTGGTGGGGACGGCCGTCGCCCTGGGCGCCGTGAGCGGCGTGATCCATGCAGCCGGGGTCTCCCCGAGTCAGGCATCCCCCGAAACCATCCTGAAGGTCGACCTGTACGGCACGGCTCTGGTGCTCGAAGCCTTCGGCGAGGTGATCGCCCAGGGCGGGTCGGGTGTGGTCATCTCGTCGCAATCGGGACACCGACTTCCCGCACTCAGCGCGGAACAGGACCGGGCCCTGGCCACCACCCCGGCCGACGCGCTGCTGGCGCTGTCCATGCTACAGCCGGAGCAGATCAGGGATTCACTCCATGCCTATCAGCTTTCCAAGCGCGGAAATTCCCTGCGGGTCATGGCCGAGGCGGTGCGCTGGGGCAAGCGCGGCGCCCGGGTCAACACCATCAGCCCGGGGATCATCATCACGCCCCTGGCCCGGGACGAGCTTACCGGCCCGCGCGGCGCCGGCTACCGTCGCATGATCGAACTGTGCGCCGCCGGCCGCGCCGGAACCCCGGACGAGGTGGGCAACGTGGCCGCCCTGTTGATGGGGCCGGACGGGGGATTCATCAGCGGCAGCGACTTCCTCATGGACGGCGGCGTGACCGCTGCGTACTGGTTCGGTGATCTGGCACCGAGGTAACGAAGCCCCCGTATTTCGCTCGTGCAAATCCAAAGCGGCAGGTTACAAAAAACAAAGGGGCCAGGTTCGAATAACCAGTCAGGGTGTGAATGGCCGATCAGCGTTCCATCGGGGACATTCAGCCACGCATTCCTACTGGCTCAACCTGAGCCGTTTCGAGACAGACCTCAAACTGGTCAGTGGCTATGAAGCTTTTCCTGAAGCCATACCTTAATAAGTGACTGGTAGGGTACGTCACGCGAGTTAGCGGCGGCTTTGATCGAATCCAGCAGGTGCTGGGGCAGGCGCAGAGATATTGTCCTTGTGGTCGGCTTCAGATTGGGCAGCACAACTCTCTGGGCCTTGGTCCAATCCAGATAGTGCGTCGAATCGTTCGCCTCCCAGAAAGCTCGTTCTTCTGCTTCATTGGCAAATTCTGGCGTGGCTTTAAACTGTCTGGTCATATATTTGTCGCTCCTTTCGGTGCATGTCTCGGGCAGAAATAACCCGAATGTTCTTGCCCTCTTCCCGCAACGTGAAGGTGACGTGCAACAAGCGGCCCTCGTCGGTTTTGCCCAAAGCATGAAAGCGAAATTCCGGGTCGATATGTTTCGCATCTGCCAATAACAACAGGGGCTCATTAAAAAATACCTGCTCTGATTCCGCAGTTGAGACATCGTGTTTCTCGTTCTTCCGGGCATTTCCGTCGTCCCAGTTGAACCCGGTTATTTTGGCCAGATCAATCATGAACGTATATTTGTATCATATACACAAAAATGCAAGTTTCGCAGTCACCTCGACCGTCCGGTTGTGGCCGGCCGCACCCGTCCGCCAGTTGATCCTGAAAGCCAGTTATCTCTGCATGCGAGGCGTAGGAACGGCAGACAATGCCAGGGAACAACAACGACGCACCGCAACGATCAACGCCAGCCACAACCCGTGTATTACGAAACGTATTACAGCCGGAGCCCTCCCCATGCGCACCCTCTCCGTCCGTCTCGATGACCAGACCGATGCTCTCCTGCGCGCCTTCTGCGCCCGCACCGGGCAGACTCAGAGCGACGCCGTGAAGGCAGGCATTGCCGCCTTGGCGGAGCAATCCGAATCACCCGGAAAACTGGCGCAAGACCTGGGCCTGGTGGGCTGCTTCGACAGCGGCGTCGGCGATCTGGGACGCAACCATACACAACGTCTTCGCGAAAAGCCGGCAGGCAAGCGCCGTGGCTAAGGCCTTGGTGGATACCGGCCCGCTGCTGGCCTGGCTGGACATGGGGGAGGACGATCACACCCGTTGCACCGCGTTTTTCGCCGAGTACCAGGAGCAACTCGTCACCACCTGGCCGGTGCTCACCGAAGCCTGCCATCTGCTGCCGCGCCACGTCGTCGGGCGCTGCATGCGCTGGGTGGCGGCGGGCGGGGTGGCAGTTCGGGAAATGTCGCCCACGGCGGCGGACGACATCGCCGCGTTGATGGAGAAATATGATGATCTGCCTATGGACCTGGCGGATGCTTCGCTGGTCTGGCTGGCCGAGCAAGTCGGCATCGTCGAGGTCATCACCCTGGATGAACTCGATTTTGGCATCTATCGACTGCCCGGCGGCAAGCGGTTGACGTATCTGTTGTCGCGGTGATTACGCCTGAGCCGACGGGTTGCAGGCACCACTCGCCGACCGGCCGTTAGGCCGATAACCTGGTGTCCGCCTCGAATATTTGAGTGGCGGCTTCACCCCACACAGGAGGCCGTCAAGACAGTGAGGGGCGAACGGCTCATGCGGATCGGGAACGCCCAATCAACATCTCGGACGTACCGCCCGACGGGCACTCAGACATTAATCCACTCCAATCCCCAATTCGGCGCGCGTCTCCAATGCCAGGCCCAACGCTTCCTCGACTGTGGCTGCGAGACAGTTGTAATGCCCCATCTTGCGCCCGGGCCGGGCTTCGGCTTTGCCGTAGAGGTGCAGTTGCACGCCGGGATGCCTGAGCAACTCGCCCCATTTCGGCTCCGGCCGCCACACATCCCCCAGAAGGTTGACCATCACCGCCGGGGTGAGCAGGCGCGGGTCGCCCAGGGGCAGGCCGCACAGGGCGCGCACCTGCTGCTGGAACTGGTCGCAGGCGGTGGCGTCCAGGGTGTAGTGGCCACTGTTGTGGGGGCGTGGCGCCATTTCGTTGAAGACGATGCTGCCATCCTTCAAGACGAAGAACTCCACCGCCATCACTCCCTCGTAGCCCAGTTCCCGCGCCAGGTGCGCCGCCATGTCGCGGGCGCGCTCGGCGAGGGGCTCGGGAATGCGCGCCGGGACAATGCTGATGTCGAGGATGCCGTGGCGGTGCTGGTTCTCCGCCAGGGGAAAGAAGGCGATCTCGTCCCGGGCGTTGCGCGCCAGCACCACCGAGACCTCCCGTTCCAAAGGCAGGAAGCCCTCCAACAGGCAGGGCACTTCCTTCAGTTCCTTGAAAGCGGCTGCCAGGCCGGCGGCGGTATCGACCCGCGCCTGGCCCTTGCCGTCGTAACCCAGGCGCCGGGTCTTCAGCAGGGCGGGGGCGCCAATGGCGGCCCAGGCGGCATCCAGATCGGCGGCGGATTCGATGCTGGCGTAGGGCGCCGTTGCGCAGCCGGACGCGCGGGCGTGGGATTTTTCCTCCAGGCGATCCTGAGCCACCGCCAGGGCCGCGGCCGAGGGCGCGACGCGGCAATGTTTGGCCAGGGTTTCCAGGCTTGCCGCCGGCACGTTCTCGAATTCCGTGGTCACCGCTTCGCACAGGCCGCCCATGCGTATCAGGGCGACGGCGTCGCGATAGTCGGCCTTGAGGTGGATGTCGGCGAGCTGGCCGGCCGGGGACTGGGGATCCGGGTCGAGCACCACCACCCGGTAACCCATGACCTTGGCGGCCAGGGTGAACATGCGGCCGAGCTGGCCGCCGCCGAGCACGCCGAGGGTCGCGCCGGGCAGGATCATGATTGCCCCCGTAGGGCGGAACGCGCAGCGCTTCCGCCAGGCGCCATGGCGGTCCGCATCATGATTGTTCCTCCGGTAGTTCCATGGTCAGCACGCTCTCGCTCTGCTTGTGGCGGAAGGCGATCAGTTTCTCGCGTATCTCGGGAAACTCGTTGCCCAGCATCGCCGCCGCGAACAGGGCGGCATTGGCGGCCCCAGCCTCGCCGATGGCGAAGGTGGCGGTGGGAATGCCGCGGGGCATCTGCACGATGGAGAGCAGCGAGTCCATGCCCTTCAGCGCCTTGGACATCACCGGCACGCCCAGCACCGGCAGATGGGTCTTGGCGGCGGTCATGCCGGGCAGGTGGGCGGCGCCGCCGGCCCCGGCGATGATGCACTTGAGGCCGCGCTCGGCCGCCGTCTCGGCGTATTGGAAGAGCAGATCCGGGGTGCGGTGGGCGGACACCACACGCTTTTCGAAGGGAATGCCGAACTGGGCCAGGAGGTCGGCGGCGTGGCGCATGGTGTCCCAGTCGCTCACGCTGCCCATGATGAGTCCTACGAGGGGAGCGGTCATATCGAAGTCCAAGTCTTAAAAAGGCAGTTTCGCGCCGGGTGCGGCGACGCCGAGCAGGGTGCGGAATTGTTCCTGGATGCGGGCCAGCGCCGTCGCGTCGTCGGCCTCGAAACGCACCACGAGCACGGGCGTGGTGTTGGAGGCACGCAGCAGGCCGAAGCCGTCCGCATATTCCACGCGCAGGCCGTCGATGTCGATCACCTCGCGCGACCCCGGGAAACGGGCGGTCTCGCGCAAGTCCGCCATGACACGGGCAGGCTCGCCCTCCCGCATGCGCACATGCAGTTCCGGAGTGTTTACCGAATCGGGCAGGCTGTGCAGGGTGGCGTTCAGGTCGGGCTGGCGCGAGAGATATTCGAGCAGGCGGGCGCCGGCATAGAGTCCGTCGTCGAAGCCGTACCAGCGTTCCTGGAAAAACACATGGCCGCTCATCTCGCCCGCCAGCAGGGCGCCGGTCTCCCGCATCTTCGCCTTCATCAGGGAGTGGCCGGTCTTCCAGATCAGGGGCCGGCCGCCGTGGGCCGCGATCCAGGGGTGCAGGTTGCGGGTGGATTTCACGTCGTAGATGACCAGAGCGCCGGGGTTGCGCGCCAGCACGTCGGCGGCGAACAGCATTAGCTGGCGATCCGGGTAGATGATGCGGCCGTCCTTGGCCACCACCCCCAGGCGGTCGCCGTCGCCGTCAAAGGCCAGGCCGATTTCGCCATCGCCTCCGCGCAGGCGGGCGATCAGGTCGGCCAGGTTCTCCGGCACGGAAGGATCCGGATGGTGGTGAGGGAAATGGCCGTCCACCTCGCAGAACAGCGTGTCCACTTCGCAGCCAAGCGCCCGGAACAGCGCGGGGGCATAGGCGCCGGCCACGCCGTTGCCGGCGTCGATCACGACCTTCATGGGGCGCGCCAGGTTCACGTCGCTTGCGATGCGCTCGATGTATTCGGCGGCGATGTCGTAATGCCGGTAGCGGCCCGCGCCGCTGACCAGATCGCCGCTCTCGATGCGCCGACGCAAGGCCTGGATGGCGTCGCCGGACAGTGTCTCGCCGCCGATCACCAGTTTCAGGCCGTTGTAGTCGGGCGGGTTGTGGGAGCCGGTGAGCATCACCGCGCACCGGGTGTCCAGGTGGCATGCGGCGAAATAGGCCATGGGCGTCGTCACCCGCCCCAGGTCGATGACATTGCCGCCGCCGCTGCGGAGGCCCTGTTCCAGGGCTCGGCTCAGATCGGGGCCGGAGAGGCGGCCGTCGCGGCCGATGACGATGTCGTCGTAGCCTCGAGCGCGCGCTTCGCTGGCAACGGCGCGACCGATCAGTGCGACCCCTTCCGGCGTCAGCGTGGTGCCTACGATGCCGCGAATGTCGTAGGCCTTGAATATTTCCGGGGGAATGCCCATGACGGTCCCGACAATGAAAGCCGCGCGATTATCTTTGATTTGCCGGCGCCGCCGCCAGCGCACACGCACTATTTCGACGGCACAAAAAAAGAGCGGCATCGGAAACCGATGCCGCTTGAAAAACCGCCATTGCGGCGGTCAGGGAGGTTGGGTTGGGCTCCCGCCCAGTGCTTTCATATAAGCAATGGCTGTGCCAGTTTGCGTTGTGATTTGCGTATTAGAAAATCAATAGGTTATAAGAATGTGGCATGGGCGATGGCTCAATGTGTGTCGAAATGTCGACGATAACGTCATGGTTTCGTCTTTCGCAATGCGTGGGGCCAGTTTTTTGCGACGGGGATTTGATCTTGGTCATGGGGTGTCCTTGCCTGTCATTTCCCGGCCCGCCTACAATGCCGCCCCCATCCGCCCTCGGAATAGCCGCCATGTCCCAGTTCACAGAACTCCTAGAGAAATACAGCAAACCGGGGCCGCGCTATACCTCGTATCCCACGGCGCCTTATTTCCACACCGGCTTCACCGAGGCCGACTGGCTCGAAGAGATGCGCGGCTCCCAGGATCCGGCGCGCGGCCTCTCGCTCTACGCCCACATCCCGTTCTGCGACACCCTTTGTTATTACTGCGGCTGCAACATGGTCGCCACCGGCAAGTACGACAAGGCCACCGAGTACCTGGGCTTCCTGGAACAGGAGATGGATCGGGTGGCCAAGCTGGTGGATCCGCGCCGCCAGGTGAAGCAGTTGCACTGGGGCGGCGGCACCCCGACCTTCCTCAAGCCCGAGGACATCCGCCGCCTGATGGGCATGATCAAGAGCCGCTTCAGCATCGCCCCCGACGCCGAAACCGGTTGTGAGGCGGACCCGCGCGAACTCACCCGCGAACACCTGGCCGCCCTGCGCGAGGTGGGCTTCAACCGGCTTTCCATAGGAGTGCAGGATCTGGATCCCGACGTGCAAAAAGCGGTCAACCGGGTGCAATCGGAGGAACTGATCCACACCGTCTACGGTTGGGCGCGGGAACTGGGCTTCTCCAGCATCAACATGGACCTGATCGTGGGCCTGCCGCACCAGACCCTGGAGAGCTTCACCCACACCCTGGACCGCGTGTTGCCCTGGGCGCCGGACCGCTTCGCCATCTTCGCCTACGCCCACGTGCCCTGGATGAAGAAGCACCAGAAGCTG
>CAIXFP010000479.1 GCA_903918705.1 uncultured Pseudomonadota bacterium | reverse complement strand
TGTACATGCGCACCGGGTCGGTGGTGCGGCCGAACTCGGAGTCCACGGAGGAGAGGGCCTGTTCGGCTTCCTCGGCCACGTCCTCGTCCTCGACGACGGGCGCCACGGCCGCGTTCATCAGCAGGGTTTCGGCGTCGGGGGCCTCGTCGTAGACCTGGATCCCCATGTCGCCGATCATGCTGACGATGCCTTCGATCTGCTCCGCGTCGAGGACGTCGTCGGGCAGGTGATCGTTGATCTCGGCGTAGGTCAGGTAACCCCGCTCCTTGCCGAGCATGATCAGGTTCTTCAGCAGGGTGCGACGGGTCTCGGCATCGACCTTGACTTCCGGCTTGGCGGAAAGCTGTTCGATCGCGCTGGCCTTGCCTGTGGCGCCTTTCTTCTTGGGCGCGGCGGGGGCCGGCTTGGCCGTCGTTTCGGCTGGTTTGGGCGTCTTCTTGGCCGATGTCGTCATGGGGATGCTCCGTAAGAACCTGCGGAAAAACGCGATAGTATACATGAGCTTGAGCACTTGAAGCCGTAGCTCGCGCGTCGCCTTGGACACGCCACATGGGGCCGGGTTTCCGCTACTGCAAGGATGTCTTTCCCCGCGGGTAGGCGTACACCGCTCCCGCAGGCCCTCGTTTCCGTGTTACAGCAGGGGCGCCAGGAAATACTCGATGACCCGGCGCTTCCCGGTCCTGATCTCCGCCGTCACCGCCATGCCCGGCGACAGATTCACGGTCCTGTCCTCCACCTGCAGGCTGGTGCGTTCCAGCTTCAGCCGGGCGGCATAGACCAGGCCGCGTTTCTCGTCCTGCATGGCATCGCCCGACACCTGCAACACCTTACCGCGCAGGGTGCCGTATTGGGTGAATGGGAAGGTCTCCACCTTCACTTCGGCCCCTTGCCCCGGATAGACGAAGCCGATGTCGGCTTCATGAATCAATCGCCGCCAGAAAACGAACAAGGCGCCGAACGGGCGCCTTGTCGTGGGGTGTCGCTGCGGGAGCCGGCTTCAGAAGCCCGCGACGGTGATGTCGGCCAGATGCATGCGCACGGTGACCGCACCTTCCATGACGGGAGGCACCCCTGCCACGACCGCACCGGGCAGCACGGTGGCGTGCGGCGCTGGTTGTGCGACCGTCATCGGGACGGGCATGACCGGCATCGTCTCGGGTAGCGCCAAGCTAAGGTTTCTTCCAGCGGCTGCGCTGAAGCTGCTCAGGTTGCCTGTCGCATAAAGCGGCATGCCGACAACCGGCGAGAGGGTGCCCGACACGCCGATCATGGGAACGCTGGGGTTCCCGGAGGTGATCGATACAGGGTTGCCCGCCACGCCACCAGCCGGCGGGGTGACGACCAATGAACCCGAAGGCGGGAGGCTGATGTTGTTGGGAATGGCTGTGCAGGGGCAGCCAGGTGGAATGTAAGGAAGCGTGTCCCCATTGATCACCGGCATGGGGTTTTCAGAAATGAAAACCCCTGAACTCGACCCTGGTGAATTCAATATCTGGCTCCCCTGGAACAGCGCGCCATTGCCGTCGGTTCCAGTCAGCGTCGGCGCATCCAGCGTGCCCGAGCCGAGGGTCGAGACCACGTCCGCATGGAGTTCGATGCTGTTGCTGGCCGTCACCGTGCCTTCCACCGTAATGGTCGAGCCCAGCGGCGCCGGGTCGAACACGATGGTGGCGGCCATGAAGTCGTCATCCGAGACGTTGGCGGTGCTCAGCACGACCCCGGCCGCTTCGATGCGCCCGGTGGCGCCCACGGCGATGCCGTTGGGGTTGAGGATGTAGACGCTGCCGTTGGCGCTGACCAGGCCGTCGATCTGGGAGGGGTTCGAGCCGGTGACCCGGTTGAGGATCGCGGCGCTGGCGGAGGGCTGGATGAACTGGACGCT
>CAIXFP010000478.1 GCA_903918705.1 uncultured Pseudomonadota bacterium | reverse complement strand
GTTCGCCGTGGAGGACACCGGCATCGGCATGACCGACGAACAGCGCGCGCGCATCTTCAACGCCTTCGAGCAGGCCGACAGCACCACCACCCGCCGCTTCGGCGGCACCGGGCTGGGGTTGGCGATCAACAGCCATCTGGCGCAGTTGATGGGGGGCGTGGTCGGGGTCGAGGCGCGTCCCGGGGGCGGCAGCGTTTTCTGGTTCACCGCCCGGCTGGGCAAGGTGACAGCATCACACCTCGCCAACACTGACAGCAGGGTGAAACCACCCGACGCGCAACAGGTGCTGCAACGGAAATATCGCGGCACGCGAGTGCTGCTGGCCGAGGATAACGAGATCAACCGGGAGGTCGCTGGCGACATGATCATGGATGCCGGCCTCAGCGTGGAATTCGCCGAAGATGGTCGTCAGGCCGTGATGATGGCGGAAAGTATCCGCTATGACCTGATCCTGATGGATATGATGATGCCGGAAATGGATGGTGTGGAAGCGACGCAGGCCATACGGCAAATACCGGGTTATGCCCGTATCCCGATCCTTGCGATGACCGCAAATGCCTTTGAGGAGGATCGAAAGGTTTGTCTCGATGCCGGCATGAACGACCACCTGGGCAAGCCGGTCATCCCGAAAGATCTCTATGCGACTTTGTTGAAGTGGTTGCAGAAGAAGATGCAATGAACTGACCCCGGCATTGCCTGTACTGTTGGTCAGGGCTGGCGATGTTGGTCCGTTTCCAAGGCTCATCTGCCGTAGTGCTGCGACATGGTGAGCGACAGCATTGGCCGAGCAGGCGACGCACGCGCCTCCAACCTGACCGTCTCAACCTGGCCGATACCGGCTGTGGCCAACCCCTATACAGGTTATCTGCAGCACGCGGGCGGATGAGCCGGCGGGCCGGCGTTATCCGCCGAATGCCAAACATTCGGCGGAAGGCGTGATAAAGCCGCTTACCCTACCGCCCTACCGTGCTGGGCAATGGGTGATGGTGGATGCCATCACTGGGCGATGGTGCTCAAGGGATTGTTCCATGCGCCGGGGCCATCCTTGCCGATGGCACGCAGGCGCACCCAATAGTTTTGGCCCGGGGTCAGGCCGGTAAGGTGGATGCTGCGGTCGGCGCTGGCCGATAAAGCGTGTTTCCAGGCATCTTCCGCCTTCGGATCGCCCTGATTGACTTGTATTTCGTAGCCACGCGAACCGGCCACCGGATCGGCGTGGATGTCCAGGCTGCCACTCACCGCACCGTGGGCCAGCCTCATGCCCGTGGGGGCGGGCAGGATGCCTCCGTGGGCCGCACGGTTGGCCTCGCGGCGCAGATCGTAGCCAGTCGTGGCAAGCTTGTCGGCATCATCCGCTGCCACCATTTCAAGATAACGCGCCAGGCTCTTCAGGAGATCGGTGAGGGCCTGGCGCAACCCGTCCCGCTGCGCCATCTTGATCCGGTCCCGCGTCTGGCTGGCATGATATGCATCCAGATAGGCATTCCTGGCCTCCGTGATTTGGGCCAGGCTGGCGATGGGCGCGGGCCAGGGCTCGGGAAAACTGGCGTTGCCGGTGAGAGAAGAAATAATGACGCCGGTCTTGGTGCCGAATTCGGCTTCGGATAGTCGGTCGAAGGTGATGATGAGTTTTGCTTGCATGATGTCCCCCTGTATATCGCGTGTTGCGGGTCTTCGGACCGGCGCCCGCCGGCCCGTAAGTGAAACTATTACAACCTTCGTGGTGGTAATGCAATGGAAGTACGTACATTTTTTTCAGTTATTCGACTTGTTCCCACACTCCAGCGTCGCGCTGGCCGTGCCGGATGACCCTCGGGACGCTGGAGCGTGGGAACCAGCCAAACCCATGGCGCCGGGACGCGTCAAGGAATGGCGGGCTGGCCGCATGCCGCCGTGTCACGAAGCACGGATGCCGTGTCACGAAGCACGGATGCCGTGTCACGAAGCACGGATGCCGTGTCACGAAGCACGGATGCCGTGTCACGAAACAGGCTCGCCGTGTCGCCTGATACGCGTTGGGAGTAAGGAAACATGGCCACCGCGCTTCGTAACATGGGCGCCGAGCAGCCTTGCAAACCCCGCTTGCTTCCCTGCTCCGCCCGCGTGTTTCACAACACCTGCGGCATGTAAGTCAACACGCGCCGCGTGCAAGTCAACACGAGTCTCGAAAAGGTTTAACAAAGACCATGTTTTTCAATGGGTTGCAGCATGTTGGTCAACACGCGGCGTGTGTTGACCAACACGAGTGTCGTGTAAGGAGACACGAGGGCCGTGTTTGGGGACACGTGCCATGTGTTTGAAGACACGGGACCGGTGTTGGGTAACACGGCGGCCGTGTCATGAAACAGGCCGCGGCTGTTGGGCAACACGGCGGCTGTGCCGGGATACACGCCATCGCTGAAGGGGAACACGGCGGCCGAGCGGCCAAACATCGATTCCGGCCGTTCACACTCGGTTCGCGTAGTAGCATCACTTGCCGCGAGATATACCCAACGATATGTTTTTACATTGAGCGGGGCGATGGCGAAGGGGAATGGGTGGCGGGTTTCTCTCTCCCCGGCCATACGAAGCTGCCCTTGGGCATACAACCAGGCGGCCAGGAAAAGGCCGCAAGTCGCTGCTTATCTCCCGGACGGGGTGAACGACGCGCATCCCACCAAGCGCAGCCTCGCTGCCGCCATGGCGAAGGAGTTTGGGCACAGGGGAGCAAATCCGGCTCTATTCACATTGGCTGGCGATGACCGTGGCAATGCAAGTGCGGCGCCCTTCTCCCGCAGGCGGGAGAGGGGCCGGGGATAAGGGGGCCGGAATGTTCCAACCTGCGGATCAGACCGCGTACCAGGCGTTCAGGCGTGCCAGGTCCACCATACCGCTCTCGCCGGCGGCATCCAGGCGCTGATACGGCGCATCCGTCTCGCCCAGGTCGCTCAGTACCGCCAGGGCGCCGCTGAAATCGTGGTCGCGGGTGTAGTCGTTGACGGTCACGATGGTCTTCAGGCCCGCCCCCAGGGAGGCACGGATGCCGTTCTCGGAATCCTCGAAAGCCAGGCATTCCTCGGCCTTCAGGCCCAGTTGCTGCAATGCCCAGACGTAGATGTCCGGCGCCGGCTTCTTGGCCGGGACGATGTCGCCGGCTGCGATCACGTCGAACCAGTCGGCGCCGTCTTCGGCCAGGCTGTGGCGCAGCAGGGCGGTGACGTTCTCCGGGGTGGTGGTGGTGGCCACGCCCAGGATCAGGCCGGCCGCGCGGGCTTCTTCCAGCAGGCGCTTCACGCCAGGGCGCAGGGGTATGCCGCCATCGGCCAGCAGCTTGGTGTAGTGCCGGGTCTTGGCCTTGTGCAGTTCGGCCACCATGTCATTGAAGTCAGCCGGTTTCACGTAGTCGGGGCGGAAGCGTTCGACGTAATACTTCATGCGTTCCTTGCCGCCGGTGACTGCCAGGAGTTGGCCATAGAGGAGCACGTCCCAGTCCCAGTCCAGGCCGAATTCGCGAAAGGCGGCATTGAAGGCCGGACGATGGCCGTCGCGCTCGGTATCGGCCAGGGTTCCATCGACATCGAACAACAG
>CAIXFP010000477.1 GCA_903918705.1 uncultured Pseudomonadota bacterium | reverse complement strand
GGAGTCGCCACGAGCAGGGAGCAGGGGCCCCTCTGGGGATGCGACCGCCCGCGAGTGGCGCTGGCCGCCGATGACCACTGCGGGCTGATCGGAGTGAGCCATGAAGCATAAGGTCCACCGCATCCACTTCGTCGGCATCGGCGGCGCCGGCATGAGCGGCATCGCCGAAGTGCTGATCAACCTGGGCTACCAGGTGTCCGGCAGCGACGGCGCCAGCAACGCGGTCACCCAGCGCCTGGCCGGCATGGGCGCCACGGTGTTCCAGGGCCATGCCGCGGAGCACATCGCCCAGGCCGACGTGCTGGTGATTTCCAGCGCCATCAAGGAAGACAACCCGGAGGTGCGGGCCGCCCGCGCCGCGCGCATCCCGGTGGTGGCGCGGGCCATGATGCTGGCCGAGCTGATGCGCTTCAAGCAGGGCATCGCCATCGCCGGCACCCACGGCAAGACCACGACCACCAGCCTGATCGCCAGCGTCCTCAACGAGGCCGGGATGGACCCCACCTTCGTGATCGGCGGCAAGCTCCTGGCGGCCGGCGCCAACGCCCGCCTGGGTACAGGGGAATGGCTGGTGGCGGAAGCCGACGAATCGGACGCCTCCTTCCTGCATCTGTCGCCGGTGGTGTCCATCGTCACCAACATCGACGCCGACCACATGGAAACCTACGGCCACGACTTCGAGAAACTGAAGTCGGCTTTCGTGGAATTTTTGCACCGGCTGCCGTTCTGGGGCATGGCCATCCTGTGCGCCGACGACCCGCACGTGCGTGCCATCCTGCCGCGCATCACCAAGCCGGTGACCACCTACGGCAGCGGCGACGACTGCACCATCCAGGCCGTGAACATCCGCGCGGAAGACGGCCGCATGCGCTTCACCGCGCTACGCAACGGCGTGCGTTCGCCGGTGGACATCACTCTCAACCTGCCCGGCCTGCACAACGTGCTCAACGCCCTGGCGGCGGTGGCGGTGGCCTGGGAATTGCAGGTGCCGGACGCGGCCCTGCAACGCGCCCTGGCCAACTTCAGCGGTGTCGGCCGGCGCTTCCAGCGTTACGGCGAAATCAGCCTCGCGGGCGCGCGGACCTTCACCCTGATCGACGACTACGGCCATCACCCGGTGGAAATGCAGGCCACGCTGAACGCCGCCCGCGGCGCCTTCCCCGGCCGTCGCCTGGTGCTGGCGTTCCAGCCCCATCGCTACACCCGCACCCGCGACCTGTTCGAGGACTTCGTGCGGGTGCTCTCGCAAGCCGATGCCGTGCTGCTCACCGAGGTCTACGCCGCCAGCGAGCAACCCATCGTCGCCGCCGACGGCCGCGCTTTGGCGCGAGCGTTGCGGGTGGCCGGCAAGGTGGAGCCGGTGTTCGTCGAGGATGTGAACGAATTGCCCGCGGCGTTGGCTGATTTCATCCGCGACGGCGACGTGGTGCTGACCATGGGCGCCGGTTCCATCGGCCAGGTGCCGGGCAGGCTGGCGGATCGGGGAGTGGCCGCATGAGCGCCGACGCTTTGCGCGGAAACCTGGAACGCGACGTGGCCATGAGCGGCCATACCAGCTGGCGCGTCGGTGGCCCGGCGGACCGGGTATACCAGCCGGCGGACCTGGAGGATCTCTGCGCCTTCCTCAAGACCGTGCCGGATGGCGAGCCCCTGTACTTCATCGGCCTGGGCAGCAACCTGTTGGTGCGCGACGGTGGCGTGCGCGGCACAGTGATCCACCTGCACGCGGCCCTCAAGGAACTGCGCCTGGAAGATCGCGGCCAAATCCCGAATGCCGATATTTCCCGCTTCGGCCTGGTTTATGCCGAAGCCGGCGTGGCCAGCCCGAAGCTGCCGCGATTCGCCGCCGACAACGATCTTTACGGCGTCGAATTCCTGGCCGGCATACCCGGCACCCTGGGCGGAGCCCTGGCCATGAACGCCGGCTGCTACGGCCACGAGACCTGGGAATACGTCACCCAGGTGTTGACGGTGGATCGCCGCGGCACCCTGCGCAAGCGCACGCCGCGGGAATACCGGGTCGCCTACCGCCACGTGGAGTCCGACGCGGGACTGGAAGAATGGTTCGCCGCCGCCTGGTTCATGTTGCCGCGCGGTGACGGCGCGACGGCGCGCCTGGAGATCAAGCGCCTGCTGGAACGCCGCATGGCCACCCAGCCCCTGGATCTGCCCAACGCCGGCTCGGTGTTCCGCAACCCGCCGGGTGACCACGCGGCACGCCTGATCGAGTCCTGCGGCCTGAAGGGCCAGCGCCTCGGCGGCGCCCAGGTGTCGGAAAAGCACGCCAACTTCATCGTCAACCTGGGGGGCGCTTCGGCCGGCGACATCGAGACCCTGATCGAGACGGTGCGGGACACGGTGAAGGCCAGGACCGGGGTGGAATTGATCCGGGAAGTGCGGATTCTGGGGGAATGTGTGGCGCCGGCCGTGGATGCCAGAAGGAGTTCAACATGAGCCACTTGGACAACGCCGGCGTGCTCCCCTCCCCCCTCGGGGAAGGGGCCGGGGAGGAGGGAGCGCTCGATTTCGGCAAGGTGGCGGTGATGCTGGGGGGCCGTTCCGCGGAACGCGAGGTCTCCCTCAAGAGCGGGGGCGCCGTGCTGGCGGCGTTGCAAGGCAAGGGAATCGACGCCCACGCTTTTGACCCGGCGGCGCGACCCCTGGACGATTTGCGCAAGGAAGGCTTCCAGCGCGTCTTCATCGCCCTGCACGGACGCGGCGGCGAGGACGGCACCCTGCAAGGAGCGCTCACCCTGATGGGCATTCCCTATACCGGCAGCGGCGTCCTGGCTTCCGCCCTGGCCATGGACAAGTGGCGCAGCAAATTGCTGTGGCAGGCCGTGGGACTACCGATTCCCGACTATGCGGTGTTGACCGCCGCCAGCGATTTCACCGCCGTGGCTGAGCGCCTGGGTCTGCCCCTATTCGTGAAGCCGGCGCGGGAGGGTTCCAGCATCGGCGTGATCAAGGTGAAGGCGGCGGCCGACCTGCCCGCCGCCTACGCGGAAGCGGCGCGCCACGACGAGCTGGTGCTGGCGGAACAGGCCATGGAAGGCGGCGAGTTCACCGTGGCGGTGCTGGGCGACGTTGCATTGCCCGCGATCCGCATCGTCCCGGCCACCGAGTTCTACGACTACGCGGCCAAGTATTTCCGCGACGACACCCGCTACCTCTGCCCCTGCGGCCTCTCCGACGCGGCGGAAGCGGAAATGCGGGAACTGGCCCTGGCCGGTTTCCGCGCCCTGGGCTGCCGCGGCTGGGCGCGGATCGATTTCCTGCTCGACGCGGCCGGCCGCCCCTATTTGCTGGAAGCCAACACCGCCCCCGGAATGACCGACCATAGCCTGGTGCCCATGGCGGCAAGGGCTTCCGGTCTGGAGTTCCCCGATCTGTGCCGCGCCATTCTGGAGTTGGCCCATGTGGAATGACCCCACAGCCCTCAACCGTCTCACCCGCCTGATCCTGGTGGCGACGCTGCTGTTCGCCTTGTGGATTTTGGGACGCGCCACCGCGGAAAGCCTGGCGCCGTTCTGGCAGATCACCGTGGCGGGGGCTAGCCACGAAGAGACCCGGGCGGCGGTGAAGCCGGCATTGCGCCACTTGCGCGGTGGCTTTTTCGCCCTCGACCTGGAAGGCGCGCAGCGCGACTTCGAACGTCTGCCCTGGGTGCGCCACGCGGACATCCGCCGCGTCTGGCCGGGACGCCTGGCCATCGCCATCGAGGAGCATCAGGCGGCGGCGGCCTGGAACGACCGCGCCCTGCTCAACACCCACGGCGAAGTGTTTCCGGTGGCGGCCATGGACAAATACCTGGGCCTGCCGCGCCTGTACGCGCCCGACGGCACCGAGCGGGAGACGGCGCGCCGCTACGGCGAGTTCGTCGCCGTGGCAAAACCCTTGGGCATGCGAGTGGAACAGGTGGTGGTGACCACCCGGCAATCCTGGCGCGTGCGCCTGCAGGGGGCCGACGCCAACAGCGTGGTGGTGGAACTGGGGCGCGACCACATGGATGAACGCCTTGCCCGCTTCGCCCGCTTCTACCCGTTGGCGGTGGCGACCCTGGGCCCCATCAGCCGCGCCGACATGCGCTATCCCAACGGTTTCGCGGCTCAGATCAAGGGCCGCTTGGCGAATACCAGCCTGAAAGTGAAGAAAGCATGAGCAAGAGTCGCGAAAACAAGGATCTGATCGTCGGCCTCGACATCGGTACGTCGAAGATCGTCGCCCTGGTGGCGGAGGCGCTGCCGGAAGGCGGCATCAACATCATCGGCATGGGCTCGGCCCCCTCCCGCGGCCTCAAGAAGGGCGTGGTGGTGGACATCGAGGCCACGGTGGCGGCGATCCAGCGCGCCCTGGAGGAAGCCGAGTTGATGGCCAACTGCAAGATCACCCAGGTCTACACCGGCATCGCCGGTAGCCACATCAAGGCGCAGAACTCCAGCGGCATGCTGCCCATCCGCGACCGCGAGGTGAGCCAGTCGGACAAGGACCGGGTGGTGGAAATCGCCCGCGCCCTCAACATCCCGGCGGACCAGCAGGTGCTCCACGTGCTGCCCCAGGAATACATCATCGACGGCCAGGACGGCGTGCGCGAGCCCCTGGGGATGTCCGGCGTGCGCCTGGAAGTGAAGGTGCACATCGTCACCGGGGCGGTTTCGGCCGCCCAGAACATCGTCAAGTGCGTGCGCCGCTGCGGACTGGAAGTGCAGGACCTGGTGCTGCAACCCCTGGCCTCCAGCAAGGCGGTGTTGAACGACG
>CAIXFP010000476.1 GCA_903918705.1 uncultured Pseudomonadota bacterium | reverse complement strand
GTCCGCCCGTTTTCAGCAAGGCCGCCGCTTGCGGCAATGCCTGTGCAATCTCTTCAAGCTCGCGGTTAATGAAAATCCGCACAGCTTGAAACGTGCGCGTCGCCGGATCCTGGCCGCGTTCGCGGGTGCGCACGGCGCCGGCGACCACCGTAGCGAGCTGGCGGGTGCTTGTGATCGGCGCGACCGCTCTTGCCGCCGCAATCGCCCTTGCAACCCCCTTAGCAAACCGCTCTTCGCCATAGTCCCTGACAACTTGTGCAATCTCCTCTACCGGTGCCTGGTTCAACCATTCCGCGGCGGTCATGCCGCGGCTGGTATCCATGCGCATGTCCAGGGGGGCGTCGAAACGAAAACTGAAGCCCCGCTCGGCTTCGTCCAGTTGCGGGCTGGACACCCCCAGGTCGAACAAGACCCCATCGACTTTTGCGACCCCCGCCGCCCGCACCGCCTCGGCCACCCCCGAAAACGCGGCATGGACCATGCGAAAACGGGCATCGTTCCAGGTGTTGCCCACCGCCACCGCGGCCGGATCCCGGTCCAGCCCCAGCAGCCGGCCGTTCGGCCCCAGCTTCGCCAGGATCGCCCGGCTGTGGCCGCCGCGTCCGAAGGTGGCGTCCACGTAGATGCCGTCGTCGCGCAGGTTCAGGGCGGCCACCGCTTCCTCCAGCAGGACGGGAACGTGCTCCCCGCTGGCGCCCGCCGCCTGGCTTGGGTCGACTCGGCGCCGGGCGTGAACGGCCTGGGTGCTCACAGGGAGAAACCTTTGAGCCCTTCGGACAAGGTGCCGTCACGAGCGGCGTCCGCGAGTTGCTGCGAGAACTGGGCGGCCTTGTCGAACAGGCCTGACCAGGTGGCGTCGTCCCAGATCTCGAACTTCTCGCCCTGGCCCACCAGGGCCACGCTTTTCTCCAGCTTGGCGAAACGGCGCAGCATGGGCGAAATCAGGATGCGACCGGCGCCGTCCGGCTCCACTTCCTCGGCGGAACCGATCACCAGGCGTTTCAGATCCTTGGCGATGGGGTCCAGGCTGGGCAGTGCGTTGAGCTTGGCGGCGACTTTTTCCCACTCCGGCATGGGGTAGAGCAGCAGGCAACCGCTGGTGGGGTCCGCCGTCAGGACGAGATGGCCGCCACAGGCGGCAGCCAGGCGCTCGCGCAGGCGCGCCGGAATGGCCAAGCGGCCTTTCCCATCCAGCGCCATCTGCGTTGAACCCGTAAACATGCCTTGATCTCTCCTCCGTGGTGCACTTGGCGACACAAATCGACACCATTTCCCACTTCCGCCCACTATAGAGAAATCAAATCCCCATCGTCAAGGACGATTTAGGAAAAAATCAATCGGCTCAAGGACTTACGAAAGAAAGCTCACTCATTGCAATGTTTGTTTTGAATGAGTGGCCTACGATAGGAACTTAATGTTCCACTTTAAGTTGAGGGGGCGAAGCGCCGGAATATTTCCTGAAAAACGGCGCGGGCATCCGAAGATGCCCGCGCGCTGGGTCGGGAGCCCCGTTGCGGGACTCGCAGGCGGCTTAGACGAAGCGGGCGCAGGCGGCGCCGGCCAGTTCCGCCAGCCAGGACAGGTAAAGGGTGCCCATTTCCGGGTAGAAGCGGCGGGCGTCCTCGGAGGCCAGCACCATGAGGCCAGTGAGATTGCCTTCCTGGAGCGGCGCCAGGGCGAAGGATTTCTGGTGGGCACCCACTTCGCCGAACCAGGCGCGCACCTCCTCCGGCACCTCGGGGCCGCATTGCGGCTGGTTCAGGCTCTCCACCAGCACCTCGATATCAGGGCTGGCGCGGGCGAACTCGGGCAGGTCCGGCGCGCCGGCCGCCCAGATGCGCACGGCGGTGTGCGGCACCGAGAAGCTTTCCGACAGGCCCAGGTAGAGGGATTGCAGCGCCGCTTCCAGGGTCTTGGCGCGCATCAGGGCTAAGGACAGCTTGTGCAGCTTGTCGCCGATGGCGTCGTTCTCCTCGGCGAACTGGATGAATTCGCGCAGCTTGATTTCCAGCCCGCGCGACTTGTCGCGCAGCGCCAGCACCTGCCGCTCGCCCAGGGAGATGGCCTGGCCGCTGTAGGGGTTGGGCACGGTGATGTCGGCCAGCAATTCCGGGTGGCCGACGAAGTAGTCCGGGTTGAGCTTGAGGAATTCGCCGATCTGTTCGGGGGAAATGTTCATGGTTGTGAGCTTGGGTTGGATGTGGGGAAGCCCGTGGATACTACCGATAAGGGCCGAGGAAGCGCGAGCCATTGAAATGGATCAGATGGGTGGGAACATCCGCCACCCAGACTTCGGTTTCCCAGGCGAACTCGGAAACATAGCGGGCCATCAGCGCGCTTGTCGGAAAAGCGGTCACGAACACCAACCCCGCGCTCGAAGCGGCGAACAAGCGTGCCAGTTCGTCATGGCGTTTGCCGTCCACCGGGCCGTGGCTGGTCACGGCCTCCACCAGAATCAACCAGCCGCGTGTTGGGTCATGGATGGCCACATCCGGCATCTTGCCGTGGGCATCCACCCGAACACCCAGTTCGTGCAAGGCCGTCGCGTCAAAATACCCCCACTTCTCCCCGGTGTCGCCGGCATAGAGCAGCGTACCGCCCGGCACGAAGCGGGAGGCGAATTCCTCGACGATGGCCTTGATCAAGGCACTGTGCTCACCGGGGCTCAGGCGGATGCGCTTGCCGTCGGCGATCCGCACGGGGATGCGCGCGGTTTCCCTGAGTTGGGCATAGCGCGTGGCCAGGCCCTCACGGCCGTCGAGATAGGTTTTCAGTTTGCGCGCCCAGGCACGCGAGCCATAACTACGCAACAAGTCGAGCGTCGCCGGTTCGATCTGGTAAACCGCCTTGGGGCTGTTCACCGGACGCGCGGGGTTGTCCGGGTTGTATAGCGCGATACCCGCCGCGACGAACTGGTGCATGGTCTGGCGGCGGAAGGTCTCGCGGGTGTTGGGCGCGTACTGCTTGCTGTACTGCTCTCGGCTGAATTCCATCATCGGGGTAATGCCCAACAGCGGGTTGCCCGCCTTGGCCCAGGCTGTATCCGGCATCAGTCCCAGCAATGCCAGCAGGCAGAGGGCGGAACGCTCGTTTTGCTGCGCCCGCGGCAATCCCAGCGTGGAGAGGATGGCGAGCGCTTCGTCGATGCGTGGGTGCTTGCTCATGCCAGCAAGGCCTCCAGTTTCGCCTCCACCTCGGCCAGGGCCTGATCGCCTCGTTCCTTCGCCCAGTTGCCCAGTTCAACCAGCAACGCGCGGCACGGATAACGCATCTGGCGCAGATCGGTGGCGTTGACTTGGGTATGGCCGTTGAAGCGGCGGAATTGCGCATCCGCGATGTCGCTGTTGAGGAAAGTCGCCAGGCCCCGCGCCAGCAATTCCGGCAAACCCTGGCGTCCCTGGTGGAACACATTGAGATGGTTCTCGAAGCCCAAAGCGGAAACGCCGGGCAGCAGCGCCGGGTCCACCACGCCCGCCACGATGCGGTGCTTCTCCTCCTTGGAAGACAAGCGCCGGGTCACGCAATAGCAGCCGGCGGGATAAAGCCACTTGGCGGTTGCATCATGCTGGACGATGGCATTGGGCTTGCGAGAATCAGCCAGCGGCCAGACCAGACGGCCGGCGCGGAAATGGCCGGGATAGAGCAACGGCACGGTATCAGCCCCAGGCTGATCGCGCAGCCAGTCACGCAGGCGGAAATCCACCACCGGCCCGGTGGAAACCTCCAGCCCCAACTCCGCCAAGGTATGGCTCAAACCGGGCAAAGCCTCATGGGCCGGCGCTTCGGGCGAGGTGGGAATGTGGATGAAACGTTCCGGATCACCCGGCAAAACGATGTGCTCGAAGGGGTGAAGGTGTTCGACGTAATCCGCGAAACTGTCATCGGTGGAGGTGGACACCGTCACCGGACCCTGCGCGCCGCCCCGTTCCAGCCGCAGGATCAGGTTCTCCTGCAACACCCCGTCCTCGCGGAAGGCCTTGTCGCGCGCCGCGAATAGATGCAGATGGCGTATCGCCGCGCGCTCCAGCAGGAAATCCCGGAACGGCCGGAAATATGGGCCGTTGCAGAAACTGCGCGGAATGATCGCAACCAACTGCCCGCCGTCCTCGATCAACGCCAAAGCCAGCGCGACAAAAGCGGAATAGAGATTGGAGGTTTCTATCCCCGCCTGGCGCAGCAACAGCCGATGGCGGGACTGGGACTGCACCTTCTTGTAGGGCGGATTCAGGATGGCATGGCTATAACGCGGCCCGCCCCACAAACCCAGCGCGGATACCGCCTGCTCGACGAAATCCCCCGGCAATACCCTCGCCGACAACGGCAGGCGGGCGGCATACCCCGCCAAGGTCTGGCGCAGGCCATCCAGCAAGGCCTCGTCGAACTCGTAGGCGTCCACCGACAGCGAAGCGAAGTCCAACTCACCCGCCATGCAACGATCCAGAAACGCAGCAGACAAGCCCCCCACCCCGGCGCCGGCATCGAGCAGGCGGCAGGTTCGCGTGTTGGCGGGCGGGAACAGGGAAGCGATGAAACGCGCCACACCGGGCGGGGTCATGAACTGGCCGAGGGCAGAGCGGTGGGCTGGCGTGGGGGTGGCGAGTACTGGGGACAGACCACGGAATTCGTGAAAACCCTGAGTAATCAATCTTGTATTCAATGCAATTGCCCCAACCGCTCCAGCCAATATCCCGGCTTCCGACTATGGTGCGCGAATGCGAGTATTACAATTTCCTCCTCACGCACCGAATAAACCAGGTCGTAGGGATAGCCGGACAGGATAAAACGGCGGACCTTCGCGGAAATCAGCGGCGCGGCAAGGGGGAAGAGGGCCATGGATCGCTTCGCTTCCTGGACTTTCAGCCAAAGGCCTTCGGCAGCGCGCGGGCTTCGCTCTCGGTACCAGGTCATCGCCTCCACCATTTCGATTTCGGCGATGGAGAGCATGCGCACTCTCATTTGGGGAGATATTCCTTGCGCAACCGTGCCATCACCACATCGAAATCCTCCGCTTCGATTCTGCCATTTTCATAGGCGGCAAGCCGGTCTTCACATTCCTTGGCCCAGGCCTCTTGCCATGCGGAATCCGGCGGATAGACGAGTTCATTCAGTGCGTCCAGCAAGGCCACACGCTCTTCAGCCGTCAATGTCCTGGCCTGCTCCACCATTGCTTCAATCTGGCCATTCATCGCTTTTCCTTTTTCATAAAACGCAATCACACGAATCAAAGTCCATCAGCGTGGGCAAACAGCGCTCTCACCTGCCGGTCCTGCCAACCTCCGTGGCCTTGCCATGTCGCCCCAGAACCGGGACGGCGTGTGCACTCATGTTTCGATCTCACCCTGGAAAACGCTGACGGCCGGGCCGGTGAGGAAGACGTGGCTGCCGGGGCCGGCCCAGTTAATGGATAGGTCGCCGCCCCGGGTGTGGACCCGCACCTGGGCATCGAGTAAGCCGCGGGTGATGCCGGCCACCACGGCGGCGCAGGCGCCGGTACCGCAGGCCAGGGTCTCGCCGGCGCCGCGCTCGAACACCCGCAATTTCACTTCGCCCCGGTGCAGCACCTGCAGGAAGCCGACGTTGACACGCTCCGGGAAGCTTGGGTGATGCTCGATCCTGGCGCCCAGTTCCTGCACCGGTGCCGTGTCCACGTCGCACACCACGCGCACGGCATGGGGATTGCCCATGGAGACCACGGAGAGCTCCACGGGCTCGCCGGAGACTTCGATGACGTAGGTGGGTAGCGCCGGCGCCTCGCCGGCAACGTTCTTCTGATCAGAGCAACAAGCCGGCGAGCCCTGAAGGATACCGTCCCTTCGGGACATAGCGCCGGCGCTACAGACCCGGCCTTCCGGAATAAACGGGATTTCCGCCGGCGCGAACCTGGGCGGACCCATGTCCACGGTGACCTGGCCGTCCTCCTCCAGGCGCGGGACGATGATCCCGGCGGCGGTCTCGACCCGGATCTCCCGCTTCGGCGTGAGGCCCTGCTCGTGCACGAAGCGCACGAAGCAGCGGGCACCGTTGCCGCACTGCTGCACCTCGCCGCCGTCGGCGTTGAAGATGCGGTAGCGGAAGTCGCAATCCGGCCGGGTGGCGGGCTGCACCAGAAGAATCTGGTCGCAGCCGATGCCGAAGTGGCGATCGGCCAGGGCGCGGTACTGCTCCGGGGAAAGGGCCAGGGTCTGGCGCACGCCGTCGAGGACGACGAAGTCGTTGCCGGCCCCCTGCATCTTGGTGAATTTCAGTCTCATGGCGCGATTATCGCCAGTTCAAGGCATCCAGCGCAGGTAGTCCTTGAATATGCAGCGGTCCATCACCACGGTGAGGCCGGCGGCGCGAGCCTTTTCCGCCGCCTCGTCGTGGATGATGCCTTCCTGTATCCAGATGGCCGGGGCGCCGATGGCCAGGGTTTCCTCCACCACGCCGGGGATGGCGGCGGACTCCCGGAAAACGTTGACCAAATCCACCGGGAACGGGATGTCGGCCAGTTTCGCGTAGGCCTTTTCGCCCAGGGCTTCAGCGAGGGCCGGACGCACCGGCACGATGCGGTAGCCGAAGCGCTGCATGGCCTGGGACACGCCGAAACTGGGCCGGTCCGGCTTCGGCGACAGGCCGACGACGGCGATGGTCTTGACCCGTTGCAGCAGAGACTTGATTTCTTCCGGGGAGGGATTCTGGAATCTCATGGTGGGGGTTCCTTGGTGGTTGCATCGGACAGGTTCGACCGCGGCGTGCTTCCTCCGGGATGCGGTCCGTCATGCGCGCGCCGTGGCGCGGCCGAAGTTGTCGGGGTCAAGTTTGCGCGAGGGCGGTCAGGTCGGCGGCCTCCAGGTAGCGCCACTGGCCCGGCTCCAGGTCGGACGGCAGGTCAAAACCGCCGATGCGGGTGCGCTCCAGGGACTCGACCCGATTGCCGGCCGCCGCCAACATGCGCTTGACCTGATGGTATTTGCCTTCGCCGATGTCCAGGTCCACCACCTTCTCGCCCACTCGCTGGCAGGCCCGCGCGGCGATGGGCGCGCGCTCGTCGCGCAACAACACCCCGGTCCGCAGCGCCGCGATCTGCTCCTCGCTCACGGGGTGCTTGCACACCACCCGGTAGCGCTTGCCGATTTCCTTCTTCGGCGAGGTATAGCGGTGGATGAAGTCACCGTCATCGGACAGCAGCAACAGTCCGGTGCTGTCCTGATCCAGGCGCCCCACCGGCTGTACGCCCCGTTCCGCCAGCGGCGCCGGCAGCAGGCTGAACACGCTGGGATGGTGCGAGGCCTGGCGGGAACATTCGTAGCCTTCCGGTTTGTTCAGCGCCAGGTAGACCTTCTCGCGGTAAAGCCAGTCCTGGCCATCCACGCTCAGGGTCAGCGCGACCGGGTCGCATTCCGATTCGGGGTCGGTCATCGCCACGCCATTGGTCTTGACGCGCCCGGACTCGATCAATTCGCGGCAGAGTCGGCGCACGCCGAAGCCCTGGGATTGCAGTATACGAAACAATTGCATGGGTAGGGCCATAAACAGGACATATGGAAAGGGCCGAGTCTACGGATTTGCCGGCCTTCGGATAAGAACAATCCATCATCCACCGCCATTTACGAGCGGATAATTTGCGGCTTTTTTGACCAGGAGACCGCCATGACCGACAGCAACCCCGCTACCGCCACACCCAAAACCCGGCGCCGCAAGGCGGTCGCGGAAAATTTGGCCGCCCCGGCCGCAGCTTTGCTCGAGCCGGTCGCGGCTGTCGGCGTCACGCCCGAGCCGGTGGCAACGCCCCTGGCGGCTGGCAAACGAGAAGCCAATCCCGCCGCCGCGGCGGAAATCGAAGCGGTCAGCCACGGCCCGGCGGCCCTGGCGGTGGCCCATGCGCCCCATGGCAGCAATGAGGAGAGCGATTACGCCCCGCTGCCGGAAAGCTACCCCTACCGCACCCGCATGCGTCGCGCCGAATATGAGGCGCAGAAGGAGAAGCTGCAGATCGAACTGCTCAAGGTGCAGAACTGGGTCCGGGAATCCGGGCAGAAGGTCGTGATCCTGTTCGAGGGGCGCGATGCCGCCGGCAAGGGCGGCACCATCAAGCGCTACATGGAGCACCTGAACCCGCGCGGCGCCCGCGTCGTCGCCCTGGACAAGCCCTCGGACCGGGAGCGCGGGCAGTGGTTCTTCCAGCGCTACGTCCAGCATCTTCCCACCGCCGGGGAAATGGTCTTCTTCGACCGCTCCTGGTACAACCGCGCCGGCGTCGAGCGGGTGATGGGCTTCTGCACCCCCCACGAATACCTGGAATTCATGCGCCAGACCCCGCAACTGGAACGCATGCTGGTGAACAGTGGGGTGAAGTTCTACAAGTACTGGTTCTCGGTGAGCCGCGAGGAGCAATTGCGCCGCTTCGTCTCGCGCCGCGACGATCCGCTCAAGCACTGGAAGCTGTCGCCCATCGACATCAAGTCGCTGGACATGTGGGATGACTACACCGAGGCCAAGAACGCCATGTTCTTCCACACCGATACCGCTGACTCTCCCTGGACGGTGATCAAGTCCGACGACAAGAAGCGCGCCCGCCTCAACTGCATGCGGCATTTCCTGCACAGCCTGCCCTACCCGGACAAGGATCCCCACGTCGCCCACGCGCCCGATGCCCTGCTGGTGGGGAGCGGTTCTGAAGTGTTGGCCAGCGAGGACAACAAGGTCACCCGTTTCTGAAGGGCGGCGGCGCCGTCGCGTGGGCTGGCCTCGAATGGGTGGCCCGCGCATCGCGCCTTCTCTGAAACCAGGGAAAACAAGTAAAACTGACCCTCAGCGGCAGGGTGGGTGCCGAAAAACGTCAGGTGGTGGCGGGGCGGCCGCGCGAGGTTTCCCCGGTATTCAAAGTAGGCGCCAATTAAAACAAGGGGCTGCGCGTGTTTCCGGGCGGATCTGACGCCTGGCATGATTCCCGCTTGATGGTCCACGCCTACCGCCGCGGATCACCCGGCAGCGGTCGCGAATCCCCCGCCACCATCAGGAGCACATCATGAAACAGCTTACCCCCCGTTCCAGCCAATCCGGCTTCACCCTGATCGAACTGCTGATCGTCGTGGCCATCATCGGCATCCTGGCCGCCATCGCGGTGCCGAGCTACCAGAACTACAAGGACCGCGCCAACTTCACCGAAGTAGTCAATTCCACCGCCACCTACAAGACTTCCGTGGAAGGCTGTGTTCAGGCGCAGAACCCTCCCACAGCAACAGGTTGTAGCGGTGGTGCATTGGGCGTCCAGGCGAACCTAAGCACCGCTTCTGCCTATGGCAATGTAGCCAGTGTTTCAGTTACCGACGGTGTGATCACCGCGACCGGCAGTGGCGGCAACCTTGCCAGTGTCACCTACATTTTGACGCCCACCGTGGCCAACGGAACCGTCACCTGGTCGCACAGCACCAGCGGTTGCCTGACCAAAGGCCTGTGCAACTGATCCCGGTCTGACCCCTCCCCACAACGCCGGCCACTGGCCGGCGTTTTCGTCTCCGGCTTCCATGTCACTCCTCTCCCTGCTCGCCCTGGCCGTCGCCCTGCTGGCGCCGTTCTCGGCGGCGGCGGCGCTGTTGCTGCTGCCGGCCCTGCTGATCTCCAGGCGGGGCCGCTCAGCGATGGGCTGGTATGGCGCGGCCTGGCTGCTGTGGATCCCGGCCACCCTGGCCTGGAGTCCGTCCCCCGGCTTTTCCCTGCCCCAGGTGGCCAGCCTGCTCTGCCTGCCTCTCGCCCTCCTGGCCGGCCGCTATCTGAGGGAGCAGGGACAACTTCGGCCCCTGCTGCGCCGGGCGCTGCCGGCGCTGTTGCTGATCCTACTGGTGTGGGGCCTGGGGCAAGGCCCCAACACCTTCACCTACAAACCCCAGGGGCCGTTCAACGACCCCAACGCCTACGCGGCGGTGCTGAACCTGCTGCTCCTGCCCCTGCTGGCGAACTACCTGGCGGCGGACCTGGCGCGACAAGCGCCCTGGCGCCGCGTCGGGCAACTCGCCCTGCTGGCGGGGGCGGCCCTGATGGCCTTCCTGGTGGCCTCCCGCGGCGCCAGCCTGGCCCTGGTCCTGGTGCTGCCGCCCCTGCTCTGGCTGGCGCGCAAACACCCGGATTTCCCGCGCAAGCTGGCCCTGTTGGCCGGCGTTTCCCTGCTCGCCGCCCTGGCCGCCCATGCCCTCGGCGGCGGCGTGTCCGTGCTGCAACGTCTGGCGGAGACGGTCCAGGAGGGCGACGCGCCCCGTTACATGCTGCTCCAGGCGGCCGCGCGGATGATCCAGGATCACCCCTGGCTGGGCACCGGCCTGGGCGGCTTCCGCCTGCTCTACCCGCGTTACCGCCTGTTCGCCGAGGCCGACACGGCGGGCGGCTGGATCCACAACGATTACCTGCAACTCTGGCTGGAGACCGGGCTGCCGGGCCTGCTGCTGCTGCTCGGCCTGGCGGTCTGGACCGCCTGGGCGGGCTGGCGCACCCTGCGCGGGGGCGGGCCCGCCGCCCTGCAACGCCTGGGCTATCTGGCCGCCATCGCCGCCATCCTGATTCACGCCCTGGTGAACTTTCTGATCTTCTTCGATTTGGTGGGCCTGCTGCTGGGGCTGTATCTGGCGCGTCTGGCGCCCCCCTGGAGCAAAGGGGGGCGGGGAGATGCGTATGGCCCGGATGACGTTGAGCCTGAGCTCCCAGCCCCCCTTTGCCCCAGGGGGGAGCACGCCCGCGCCTTTCGCATGGCCGCCACCGGTTACGCCCTGATCCTGGGCTGGCTGCTGTTGGGCCAGGTGGCGGTGGAGGGCCTGCTGGCGCAAGCGCGGCCGATCCAGCAGGCGTTGCTGCGCTGGAACGTGACTTATCCCCGCTACGAAATCGCCTACTGGCTGACGGTGCTGGCGCCCTTCCACCCGGCGCCGCGGCAGGCCTTGGGCCAGGAACTGGCTTCCATCACCGGCGGCGACGGCCCCATGCGCGACGCGGCGCTGGCCCGCATGGACGCGGCCATGCGCCTCGCCCCCTGCTACCTGCCTTACGCCAACGATGCCCTGGACCTGATCCGGCAAGGCCTGCCGGATGCGGCGCTGGGCGGGCGCGGCCAGACCATCGTCGCCGCCAGCCTGGTGTGCAACCCGCGCCATGGTCTCTCCTTTTATTACGCCGGTCTCCTGGCGACCTCGGAGCCGCAAGCGCTGGCCTGGTGGCGCGCGGGCCTGGCCGCCTCCCCCTTCCTGGCCGACCGCCTCCTGTTGGCCACCGCCCTGCTCTCCCGCACCACGCCGGGCCATGGCGCGGAACTGGCCACCCTGGCGGAGCAGATGGCGCGGGCGATCCGCGACCTGGAGGCCACGCCGGGCATCCGTCCCGATCAGGATTTCTGGAGTACGGCGCAATACCGGCTGTTGCGCATCGCCGGCCGACGTTTCCTGGACCTGGTGCCACCGCCACCGCGCTGATGCCGCGGGCCGATGCGCGGTCAACGGAGAGGCTGTGGGGGTGCATGGCGAGTTCCAGGGCAAAGCCGGGGGGACTGCCTGAATCGACGCCACCCTGAATCTTCCGGAAACCCGCGTCGGTCATGGCTTGCGGCGATTCATCCATGCAACCTTGATTCCTCAGTTGATCGAAGACGCGAACCTCGGCAGCCATGCGGCCTCACGGAGCCAAACGAGCGTTCAACTGAGGAATCAAGGCGTGCGCCGGTAAAGACCGGCAAGGAGTAGACAGTGCAAGTCCGTTGCAATGAAGGAGTAGCGACCCACATTGGCCCCGAGCCGTGCGTTTGTATCCGTGAGGATGCAGGCGAAGCGTCGGCAGGGGAGTGTATAGGCCAGCCATCGAGCCGCGAAAGAACCCCAATCCCGGATGCCGACGCTGTTCCTACCCCATCCGGGGAATTTCCCGCTGATGCGGCTGACGCGGCGTGACCGGATGCGAGCCAAGTTGCGTGAACTGAAAGCGGAGTTGCGGAAGCGGATGCATCAACCGATTCCGGTGGTGGGTCGCTGGTTACGACAAGTGGTGCGGGGCTATTTCCAATACCACGCCGTGCCGACGAACAGCCCTCGAATGTCGGCCTTC
>CAIXFP010000475.1 GCA_903918705.1 uncultured Pseudomonadota bacterium | reverse complement strand
GGTGGGACTGGGCATGGTCATGCCGCCCATGTCCATGGCGAAGGTCATATCCCAGAGTTCGTCGCTGCCGGCCGACCAGGCCGGTGCGGCCGCGAGGAACAGCAGGGGAACGGTCAGCAGCGATTGGATGAGCTTGAGCATGGTCGACTACCCTTTCTAGAAAAGCGTTGAAAAATGTGGGGGGCCCCGGGTCGATCAGGCTGCCAGCGCGCTGGCAGCCATGTCGGCGAGGTTCATTGCACGGTGAACAGGGCGGGACTGGCGGCGCTGCCGCCGCGGTTTTGCACGGTCACCGGCCCGGTCGCGGCATCCAGGGGAACGATGGCGTGGATGCTGGTCGGCATCAGGGAAGTCACGCGGGCGAGTTTGCCGTTGACCATCACGTTCGTCTGGCTGGTTTCGGGATCGTAGAAATTCGCGCCGGTGATGACGATCTCACTGCCCGGTTTGCCCGCTGCCGGCGCCACGGCGGTGATCACCGGAGCCGGTGGCAGCACCTCCACCCGGGCATTGGCGGTCGCGGTGGCGTCCAGGCCGTAGGCGGTGAGCTTCAGGTCCTGGCTGGAGTCCGGCGCAAGCTGGACGCTGCCGCTGAGGGGAGGCCGCGCCGGCAGGTTGGCAGGCTTGGGCTGGATGTCCACCTGGGTGTAGCCGGCGAGCCCGGAGACGGCCCAGTTCAAGGTCGCACCCTGGCCCTTGACGATGCGGTTCGGCGCCACGTCGAATCGGCCGATGACGGTCGTCGGCAGGGGGGCCATCTGGCAGGTACTGGTGGCCGCGCCAAAGGCATTGCTGACCGTCATGGTGTAGGCGGTGAGGCCTGCGGGCAGCACGCCGGTGGCGGCATTGTCGGCGTTGGCCGGATCGCCGGCCTTGCGCACCTTGGCGTAGCCGATGGGCGAGATCTCGATCTTGTCCCAGCCGTAGTCCACGCTCCAGCGCAGTTCGGCGCTGCCACCCGGCTTGAAGTAGCTGACGCCGTCGATGGTCTTGTAGCCGACACAGTTGAACTGGGCGATGCGCGGCGCCGTCCCCACGTCCACCTCCACCGCCTTGCTGTCCACCCCCGCCTTGTTGGCGACCCTGAAGGTGTAGACCGTGGAAGCGACGGGCTTCACCACCACGGTGCCGCGGCTGCCCACCTGGCCGATGCCGGGCTGCAGGTCGGCGCTGTCGAAGCGGCTGTAGCTGATATCCCAGTTGAGGCTGGCCTCCTGGCCCCGGGCGATGTTGATGACGTACTGGCGCGGCATCATGCCCTGGCTGATCAGGCCCGCATCGCCGCCGCCGGCGCTGCCCAGGGGGCCGGAAACCACGAACGCGTCGATGTGTGGCCTGGTCTCCGCCGGTACGTCGTTGTCGATCAGGTGCAACTTGATGCCGGGCTGCTCATAAGCGACCACGACATCGCCCTGTTGCAGCGTGTGGACCCGCCGGTTGACCTTGAGGGTGTAGGCGGTGTCCTTCTGCGGCTTCACCAGGACGGTGCCCGTGGCGGCGTTGAGCGGACCCACGTCCGGCTGGATCTCGGCGGAAACGAAGTGGTAGACGGTCCCGAAGTTGTCCGCCACATCCTTCTGCCAGTTTTTCACGTACCAGTTGAGCAGCGCGCCCTGGGCCGCGAAGGTCGTGAGCGGCGTCGCCCCCAGGATGCTGGGGTCCCTGTCCTTGTAGGTGGGCGACGCCGGGCTGGCCACGGCCACGTGGACCGACTTCTGCGCCTCGCCGTAGCGGTTGCGCACCTTGAGCACCAGGTCCGCGCCGTTCAGGAGGGGGAAACCGCCGTCGCCGCTGGGCCTGGCGATGCGATAGTTGGCCGGGGCGATCTCGGCGCTGTCCCACTGGCCGGTGATGACCCAGGTGAGATGCACGTTGGCGCCGGCTGCGATGCGCGGCGTGTCGGTCACGAATTTCTCGATCACCGGCATCTTGCTGGCCGCGGTGGCCGGCACCGACTTCAGGGTGGCCGGGGAAGCGAGCCCCGGCGGCAAACGTGGTTCGGCCGCCTGGACCGTGGCCTGCGCCAAGGTCAGCAGCAACAAGGACCGCAACAGCGTATTCATGATTTCCCCTTGAACGTTCACGGCACATGACAGCGGCTGCACCTTGCCGGCCTGGCCTCCCGGACCAACCCCGCGACTGCGCCGCAATTGCGGCCAAGGCTCATTGTAGGCGCCGATTACCCGTAGGGAATGGCCAGGATGAAACCAGCTTGCGGCACCGGTAGACTGGCTTAAAAGACTTTACTGAGACCCCGCCATGCACGTCACCCTGGTTAACGTCCCAATCCTCTCAACTTAACCGTCAACTAATTGATTTGTAGGTATGTTTTTCCGATGCGGTTTGGGATGAATGGGTCTGGGCTTGCTGGCGTCTGGCTTGAACCGAATCAGGTCTTTTGTCAGTTCGGCGGTGGCGGCCACGAGGGTCGCAAGCGAAAACACGGCGATGAGCACCAACGTGGCAGACAACTTTTCAGATGGGCGAAGGCATAAATGCGGTTGATCTTTAGCCGGCTGGGATGTCTGCGCTGGCCAGCGGTCGCCCGGATTGCCAGGGCGTCCAGGTTGTCGGCCAGCGCCTTGGCACCGAAGTCCTGCTGCGCCGCCAGCCAGAACAAGCCGGAGGTGTTCTCCAGGGCGAGGCGATGCATCAGACGTTTGAACGCCACTTCGATGCGCCAACGGCTGTGATACAGCGCGGCAAAGTCTGCGGCGGGATAGACCACGCCATCGAGCAAGGAAGTCATCACCACATGGATGCGGCCGTTGGGAGTCACCGCCCGAACCAACCGCACCGGCGTGGACAGGAGCTCGCATTCATAATCGGAGCAATCCGGACGGTCGGGCGGACGCACCAGCACCGTCCGCTCGGCCTCGCCGGAGCGCAGGAAAGACTTCACGTCGGCGAAGCTGGTTTCATCCGCCCGCATGCAGAACGGGAGCCCACGCTGCGCCAGGAGGGCAAACAACCAGCGGACCGGATAGCCCTGGTCCAGGACCAACATGTCGGAGGTCCCAAGCCGATCCAGATGTTCGAACAGCATCTGCCGCTCGCCGACGCTGGGCGCATACAGCTTGCAGGCCAAGGTCATTTCCAGTCCTGGCAGCTAGAGGGCGAAGACGACGGCCTCCTGAACGCAACGGCTGGTGGCATCCTGCAGGAACAGGCGCATCTTCGAGGCATCGGCAGCGACTACCCGCAGGCCATGCCAGCGGGGCGTCAAACCCTCCTGCTGGACCAGGGCCATCAGGCGGTCGTTGAGCCGAGTGAACGCCAGGTGCGAGAACTGCCGGCGCGCCTTGGAAAAGGCCTGGGCACTGGCCAGGCGGAGGAGATCGGCCTGGTTCGCCAGATGGGCGAAGAAAGCATTCAGTTCGTTCTGAACGCTCGCCTTGAAACCACTAATCATGGCGACCAACAGAACCTGGAAGGTCAGGGTGCGTTGGCGGAGAAAGGCGTTGGGCTGGAGCCGCGACGACTGAAGCAGATCGTCGGAATAGAGGAAGTCAACAAGGTTGACGAGAATTTTATGGTATTGATGTCGAAATGGTAATTAATCCACAATATCAATAAGTTATGAAAAATATTCTACCAGAGTGCCGCGGAATTCGGGAAAGGGTTCTTAAGTTGAGAGGATTGCGTTAGTGGCGCCTGTCTGAGGGGGTAAGGTTGCGTGTAGCGGCGGCCAAGGATGGATTTATGCCCTGGCCTGGAACAACTTCCCCAGCAATTCCGCCGCTCGCGCCAGGGCGGTGACGCCATGGTCCAGGGTGAGCACGGCCTGGTGTTCCGGAGCAACGACCCAGTCGCGCAGTTCGCGGGCCTGGTGCCAGAGGAGCAGGTCGGCTTCCACGATCAGGCCAAGTTTGGCCAGGGCGCGCAGGTTGTGGCCGAAGGAGAGGGGATGTTGCCGGCCCTGGCTGTCGGCGCAGGTGACGGCCAGGCCGGCCTGGCGGCAGCGGGCGCGAGCGCCGCTTTCCAGCACCCGATAGCACTGCTCCAGGCCCATGGCCATAAGGGGCTGGAAGAAGTAGCCATAAAGCATGCCGCCCCGAGCCGCTTCGAACATGCGCGCCACCTCCCGGTCCACGGCGGGGTCGAGGCGGATGCTGAGGAAGGCCTCGCGCCATTTGCGCGGGTCCGCGTTGCGCTCCTTGCCCCCTATGTCGGCCTGCAACCAGTTTTCGTGATTGATCGTTTTCATGGCGAGATTCTCTCTCAATCCGCCCGGAAGGCTGCGTTGCAATCGGCGCTGGATGCCATGTCACGGCATGCCCGTGGCGTCCCGAGCGGTGTGTATTGGTGTCGGCCATAACGCGCTGGCCCCGGTGCGCGGTACTGATACGGTGTTGCCCGCTGCTGTTGCGGCCCATGCTCTGCTAGCATCGCCCCCATTCCAGCCTGAGTCGCGCATGCCCACCGTGGTCTTTTCCGTCTCCATTCCCGCCGCCTTTCCTTCCAGACGCCAGCCCGGTTTCGCCGCGGGGTTGCGGCGATGAGCGAAGTCCTGGAAGTGGCCGAGGCGGCGGAAGAGGAAATCCGCCATCTGGCGAAGGTGCAGGGGGAACTCTGGAGCGAGCTGCCGACGGATTTGTATATTCCGCCGGATGCGCTGGAGGTGATCCTGGAAGCCTTCGAGGGGCCTCTGGACTTGCTGCTTTGGCTGATCCGCCGCAACAGCCTGAACATTCTCGACATCAACATGACGGCCCTTACCCGCCAGTACATCGATTATGTGGATGCCATGCAGCAGAAGCGCCTGGAACTGGCGGCGGAGTACCTGGTGATGGCGGCCATGCTGATCGAGATCAAATCGCGCATGCTGCTGCCGCGCCCGGAGAAAGTGGTGGAGGGGGAAGAACTCGACCCCCGCGCGGAACTGGTGCGGCGGCTGCTGGAGTACGAGCAGATGAAACGGGCGGCGCGTGGCCTTGGGGAGTTGCCCCAGGTCGGGCGCGATTTCCTCACGCTGTGCGTGCATATTCCGCAACTGGCCGCACGGCGTCTGCCCCAGGTGGCCCCGGACGATCTGCTGGCAGCCTGGGGCGCGATCCTGAAGCGCGCCTCCATGACCCGCCACCACCGCATCGGCCGCCAGGAACTTTCGGTGCGTGAGCATATGAGCCGTATCCTCAAACATTTGCAGAACGTGGGACGCTGTGTGTTCAGCGACCTGTTCAAGCCGGAACAGGGCCGCTCCGCCCTGGTGGTGTCGTTCCTGGCTCTGTTGGAACTGGTGCGGGAACGGCTGGTGGATATCATCCAGAACGAGCCCTTCGCGCCCATCCACGCCCATCTCGCGGCGATGCCCGAGCATGCCCGCGCAACTTGATCTCGGCGAAGCCAAGCGTGTGCTGGAAGCGGTGCTGCTTTCCAGCAGCGTCGCGCTGACCCTGAATGAACTCAAGCGGGTATTCGAGGTGGAACTGGGCAATGATTTCCTCCGCCGCGCCCTGGAAGAACTGAAGTCCGACTGGCGGGGCAGGGCGGTGGAACTGGTGCTGGTGGCGGACGGCTGGCGCTTCCAGACGCGGCCCGAGGTGCAACCCTATCTGGACCGGCTCAACCCGGAAAAGCCGCCGCGCTATTCCCGTGCCGTGCTGGAAACCCTGGCGGTGATCACTTACCGGCAGCCGGTGACCCGGGGCGACGTGGAGGAGATTCGCGGTGTGGCGGTGAACAGCCAGATCGTGAAGACCCTGGAGGAGCGCGGCTGGATCGAGGTGGTGGGGCACAAGGAAGTGCCCGGTCGCCCGGCGCTATTCGCCACCACTCGGCAGTTCCTGTCCGATCTGGGGCTGCGCGCCCTTTTCGAACTGCCACCCCTGCCGGACATGGCGCGTGACCTGATCCCCGTGGAAGCCCTGGAAGAAGTGGCTACCGCTGCTCGGGAATGATGGATTTATCAAATATCGTGATTTATGCGTGAATGGGCCGATTTTTTTTCCCGGCTTGTATTAAGTTTTGAATTCGGAACCCGATATGACAACCAGAACCAACAAACCCTTAAAAACTATGCCACGTTATTCCTACAAGGGCAGGCCTCTCAAAGCGTCGCCCGATGAACTCGAAGACCACAGCGAAAAGCTGCAGAAAGCCCTTGCCACCGCCGGCATGGGCTCGCGTCGCGACATGGAGGATCTCATCGCCGAAGGACGGGTCAGCATCAACGGCATGCCGGCCAAGGTGGGCGACCGGGTCAAGCCGGGCGACCTGGTCAAGGTGAACGGGCGCCTGGTGCGCCTGGCCTGGAAGCGTCAGGTGCCGCGAGTGCTGATCTACCACAAGCCCGAGGGTGAAATCGTCTCCCGCGACGACCCGGAAGGGCGTCCCTCCGTGTTCGAACATTTGCCCTCGATTCGCGGCGGCCGCTGGATTACGGTGGGCCGCCTCGATTTCAATACCGAGGGCCTGCTGATCTTCACCACCAACGGTGACCTCGCCAATCGGCTGAGTCATCCGCGCTACGAGGTGGAACGGGAATACGCGGTGCGCCTGCTCGGCGCGTTGACCGGCGAGCAGATGGACCAGTTGATCAAGGGCGTGGATCTGGAAGACGGCGTGGCCAACGTGGAAAGCATCGTGCCAGCGGGAGGCGAAGGGGTGAACCAGTGGTATCGCCTGGTCATCAAGGAAGGCCGCAACCGCGAGGTGCGTCGCATCATGGAACACATGGGCCTGACCGTCAGCCGCCTGATACGGGTGCGCTTCGGCCCCCTGGCCATGCCTTCCCGCCTGAAACGCGGCATGCAGGAGGAGTTGCCGGAAGCGGAAGTGCAGGATCTGATGCAGTGGTGTGGTTTGCTGAAAGAAGGCGACCGGGCCGCCGCGCGCGAAGAGGCGCAAGTTCAGGAGCACGAGCATGGCCGCGATAACCGTGACGAGCGGCCCCAGCGCAACGAGGGCGCCAAGATCGGGCATCCCTACCGGCGCCGCCTGCTGAACAAGGGCGAGAGGCAGATCTGAGCCTTGCCTTTGCATGAACCTAAATCCGGCGGTTGAAACCGTAAGCCTCCATGTTGGGCACGCTGCGCTTTGCCCAACGATGACTCACCCAGCGGGTGACTCCCACTGGTCCTCGTTAACGCAGGAACAGTTTGTGGTTTGAGGCCCCATTTCCATCGCGGCAACCGCGGTTTGCGGGATGAAACGAAATCGGGTGGCCTGGGGCCACCCGATTTCGTTCAGGGCACTTCGCCGGACGCGGCCGTTCAGTGCCGATTCTGGTCCATGAGCTTGCCGATCACCTTGCCGGCCCAGTCCTTGGCGCCCAGGCCGAAGGCGATGGCGAAGGCCAGGCCGACGGCGCCGAAGCTGATGATGAAGGCGGCGGTGAGCAGTTCGTTGGCGATCTGCAGCTGCTCCAGAGCCATGAAGAAAACGAATACCAGCATGGCGTATTCGGAGAAGGTGGAGACGGTCAGCGCGCCTTCGAATTCCATGTTGGACAGCCAGGCGAACACCAGGCGGTTGATGAAGCGCGCCAGAATGG
>CAIXFP010000474.1 GCA_903918705.1 uncultured Pseudomonadota bacterium | reverse complement strand
CGTCCAGGGTGTAGCGAACCATGTCGCGCACGTCGAGCAGCACGTTGACCCCGCCCTCGAATTGCAAGCCATGTAGCACGTGCTGCTCGAAGTCCTTGTAATCCGCCAGGGTGAATTCACCAATGACGGAGACAGACACCAGGTTTTTCTCGCTGCTGATCGCAATCATTGATGGCTCCTCATGTGTCTTTCCTCTTGCGTTGCGCCGCCCGAATGTCGGCCGGCGGTGTGGTCAGCGTACCGGCGGGAAAGCCCTCGGCATTGCCATGGGAGATTAGGGTATCTCGACCATATCCCAAGCATTCCTCGGCAGTGGCGGTCATGATACCGGCCGCGACTCGATTGCCGAGAGGGTGCGCGCGGCCTGATCCACCGGTACCGCCGCCGGCAGGGTCTTGCCGACAGGCGCCACCTGCAAATCCTCGAACTTGCGGGCTGTCACCAGCACCCGGCTTTCCAGGGAACCGGTGGCGTCGTTGTAGGCCTTCACCGCCTGGCCCAGGTTCTTGCCGACGGTGTTCCAATGCTCCGCCAACTTGCTCAGGCGCTCGTACAACTGGGCGCCCAACTGGCTGACCTGGCGCGCGTTGTCGGCCAGGGCCTCCTGGCGCCAGCCGTAATGGACCGCTTTCAGCAAGGCCAACAGGGTCGTGGGTGTAGCCAGGATGACTTTCTGGGCGCTGGCGTATTCGATCAGTTCCGGATCCTGCTGCAGGGCAGCGGCGAAGAAGGCCTCACCGGGCAGAAACAGCACCACGAATTCCGGGGACGGGGCAAACTGCTCCCAGTAGGACTTGGCCGACAACTGCTGCACGTGGCTGCGCACGTGCTGGGCGTAGCGCGCCAGAGCGCGTTCGCGTACCGCCTCGGAATCCGCCTCGCTGGCTTCCAGATAGGCGGCCAGGGGCGCCTTGGAATCCAGCACCACGCTTTTTCCCCCGGGCAGGCGCACCACCAGGTCGGGACGGCGACCGTCGCCGGTGGCTTCCTGCTCGAAGAAATCGCAGTGATCCAGCATACCGGCCAGTTCCACCACCCTGCGCAACTGCACCTCGCCCCAGCGGCCGCGCACCTCGGGGCGGCGCAGGGAATTCACCAGACGCTGGGTCTCGCCCCTCAGCTCGTGCTGAGCGGCAAGCAGGCACTTCACCTGCTCGGTCAAGCCGACATAGGCGCCGACGCGTTGCTGCTCCATCTCCCGCTGCTGGGCGTTGAGCTTGTCCAGGGTCTCCGCCAGGGGCTGCACCAGGCCGGCCACCGCCTGGTGGCGCGCGGCGAGATCGCCCTTGGCGTGTTCCTGGAAGGCCGCGAGGTTCTGCCGGGCGAGGTCGAGGAAGGCCTGGTTGTTGCTCCTGAGGGCGTCGGCGGAGAGGGATTTGAAGGCGTCGGCCAGTTCCCGCTCGGCTTCGCGCAACAACGCCGTTTTTTCGCCGGCGCTGTCCTGCTCATGCCGCAGGCTGGTTTCCAGTTCCGCCACGCGGCTCTGCCAGCGGCCACGCTGCCAGAACAGCAGGATGAGGCCGATGGCGAGGCCGAACAGGGCGGCGAAGGCGGGTTCCATCAGGCTGATCGATGCGCTTCGACGTGCTCAGCACATCCTACGACTGCATGCACAGGGCCAGCGCCTCGCGCCAATCCGGCAGGCGCACGCCGAACACCCGCGCCAGCTTGGCGTTGTCCAGACGCGAGTTGAGCGGTCGTTTCGCCGGAGTGGGGTAGTCGCTGCTCGGGATGGGCCGCAGGTGTGCACGGGATTCACCGCCATCCAGTTCCTGGATGGCCGCGGCGAAACCGTGCCAGGAGGTCGCGCCGGCATTGGTCATGTGGTACACGCCCCAGGGCTCGGGCCGATCGGCGCCGCGGGCGGGCGAGAACTGCTGCGCCAGGATCAGGGCAGTGGCCTCGGCCAGCATGCGGCTCCAGGTAGGGGCGCCGATCTGGTCGGCAACGATCTTCAGGTCCGGACGCTCCCGCATCAGGCGGCGCATGGTGAGCAAAAAGTTGGCGCCGCGCGCGCCGTACACCCAGGAGGTGCGGAAGATCAGGTGACGCCGGCAGGCGGCCCGGATGGCCTGTTCCCCGGCCAGCTTGCTGGCG